>CAXNKO010000010.1:0-12206 GCA_964202685.1 Caulobacterales bacterium | reverse complement strand
CTGAGCGTCCAGACCCACAAATACCTCGGCATCGCCTGATCGGCCCGGCCGTCCATCGCCATGAGTCCCGCCATTTTCGAGATCACCAAGGCCGCGACGTTCGACGCGGCGCATCGCCTCCCGGCCGGCCCCACCGGTCTCTACACCCGCCTGCACGGTCACTCGTTCCGCGTCGAGGCCACCGTGCAGGGCGAGGCCCAGGGCCCCGTGGGCTGGGTCGCCGACCTGGGCGATCTGGGTGAGGCCGTGCGCGCGGTCGCGGCCATGCTCGACCACAGCCTGCTGAACGAGACGACCGGCCTGGAGAGCCCGACCCTGGAGCATCTGTGCCTGTTCTTCGCTGATCGGCTGAAGCCGCAGTTCCCCGGACTGACGCGGGTGGTGGTGGCGCGACCGACCGTTGGCGAGAGCTGCGCCTATCTGGTCCCCGCCTGACGTCGCCGCTCAGGTCCGGTGGATCGGGTCGATCCAGCGCACGGTCTGCGGCGCCTCGGCGGCGGCGACCTCCAGATTGACCACCACCGCCTCGCTGTCCGAACGCACCAGCACGCACTCCAGGGTCTCCTGATCGCTGGCGTTGATCTCCTGGTGGGGGACGTAGGGCGGCACATAGATGAAGTCACCCGGCCCGGCCTCGGCGGTGAACTCCAGCGCCGCGCCCCAGCGCATGCGCGCCCGGCCGCGAATGACGTAGATCACGCTCTCCAGCGCCCCGTGATGGTGCGCCCCGGTCTTGGCGCCGGCGTGGATATGCACCGTGCCGGCCCAGAGCTTCTGGGCCCCGACCCGAGCGAAGTCGATGGCCGCGGCGCGGGTCATGCCCGGGGTCTGGGGCGTGTTCGCATCCAGCTGGTCGCCCGGGATCACCTGCACGCCCGAATGCTTCCAGGCGTCTTGGGGAATGTCGGACATGATCGGCTCCGTCCTGTTCAGGCGCGAGCATAGCCGCGCGCGGGACCGCCGCGCCAGAGCGGGGACCGCCGTCGCTTGATCCCCGGTCCGAATGGTGCTCGGAGCATCCGCGTGACCGCCGCGCCCGCTTCAGAGCCGCCTTCGCCTCGCCTGGGCAGCCGGGCCCTGACCGGCGTGGTTCTGCGGGTGGCGGCGATGTTCTTCATGGCCGGCCTGGCGGCGCTGGTGAAGTGGTGCGGCGACCGCGGCGTCGGGGTCATGGAGCTGATGTTCTTCCGCAACGCCTTCGCCCTGGTTCCCATCGGTTTCTACATCTGGCGCACCTGTGGGTTTGGGGAGCTCAGGACCCGGCGGCCGCTCGGCCACGCGATCCGCTCGGTGGTGGGCCTGACCGGCATGTTCCTGGGCTTCAACGCCTTGCAGCACCTGCCGCTCACCGAGGCCACGGCCTTTTCCTTCGCCGCGCCGCTGTTCGTGACCGCCCTGTCGGTTCCGCTGCTGCGCGAGCCGGTGGGCCGGCACGGCTGGGGGGCGGTGCTGGTGGGGTTCGTCGGCGTGATGATCATGATCCAGCCGCAGCCGGGGCACGTGAACCTGGTCGGCGCGGGCTTCGCCCT
This sequence comes from Caulobacterales bacterium, assembly GCA_964202685.1. Taxonomy (GTDB): domain Bacteria; phylum Pseudomonadota; class Alphaproteobacteria; order Caulobacterales; family Caulobacteraceae; genus Phenylobacterium. The sequence goes on along the minus strand of CAXNKO010000010.1, from coordinate 10,677 downwards.
GTCGGGCGCCGCGGCGGCCGCCTTCGCCTCGATCACCATCCGCGAGATCGGGCGCACCGAGTCCGGCGCGACGATCACCCTCTACTACTCGCTCGCCGGCTGCGCCGTGGGGCTGTTCAGCCTGCCCTTCGGCTGGACGATCCCGGACCTGCCGACCCTGGGGGCGCTGGTGCTGCTGGGCCTGGTGGGTGGGATCGGGCAGCTGCTGCTCACCGAGTCGCTGCGCGCGGCGCCCGTCGGCGTGGTCGCGCCGTTCGACTACACCCAACTGGTCTGGGCGAGCATCCTGGGTCTGGTGGTATGGGGCGAGCTGCCGCGGCCGGCGACCCTGGCGGGGGCGGTGATCGTGGCGGTGAGCGGGGTCTATATCGTCCTGCGCGCGACACGGCGGTTTCGCGGCGGCTGAACCGGCGCCCCACCCGCGCGTTGACAGATCGCCGGTCCCGGCGGACGCTCGGCTTCAATTGGCCGGATCGGTTGAGGAGTTGCGCCATGTCCCGCGTCGCCGCTTCTATCGGGGCGCTTGCCGCCCTCTTCCTCGCCGGCGAAGCCGCCGCCTCGGTGACGGTGTTGGGCGGCGGGTTCGCCGAGGCCTGTTCGCGTTACGCCATCCTCGGCCACTCCGAGCGGCGGTTCGAGGCCGAGTGCAATCGCGCGTTGGAAGACGAGGTGCTGGATCGCAGTGACCGGGCCGGGACCTTCGTCAACCGCGGGGTGATGAAAATGCGACGCATGGAGTATGAGGCCGCCAAACGCGATTTCGACGCCGCCGTGCGCCTCAAGCCCGACATTGGCGAGGCCTATGTCAACCGCGGGGCGGCGTTCATCGGCCTCAAGCGCTACGACCTGGGCCTGGTGGACCTCAACAAGGGCATCGAGATCGGCATCCAGCCGACCGAGACCGCCAAGGCCTATTACAACCGCGCCATGGCCCACGAAGGCGTCGGCGACCCCAAGGCGGCGTACTTCGATTATCTGAAGGCCCAGGAGCTCAGCCCCGACTGGCTGGCGCCCAGGAACGAACTCCAGCGTTTCACGGTCTCGCGGCCTTGAGAACAGTCGCAAGGCGCGCCCTGGCCCTCGGTCTGTTGCTCTGCGCCGGGCCGGCCGGGGCCCAGGACGCCGACCTGTTCCAGCGCGGTTTCGATCTGGAGATGCAGCTCACCCAAGCCCGTCAGCGCGAGGTCGATCTGCGCAACCAACTCATGGCCCTGGAGGCGCGCCAGCAGGCCGAGCAGGCGATCCGCGCCATCGAGGCGCTGCGCGACGCGGCCCCGATCCGCCTCTCGCGCGCCGACGGCCCGCTGCCCGCCCCGCCCGCGCCGGAGCGCTTCGCCACAATTCCCGACGCCAGGCTTGCGGCGTCAAACGCCCGTGTGCGCGCCGCTCTGGCGCGATAAGCCCGAGCGTCCGCCCAAACTTCGGACTACCGTAACCCCGCGAGCAAGGAGCTTGAAGCATGCGTTGGATGGGCGGACGCCGCGGCGGCAATATCGAGGACCGGCGCGGCCTGGGCGGCGGCGCGGTGGGCGGCATCGGCGCGGGCGGGGTGATCCTGGCGCTGATCGGCTACTTCGTGTTCGGCATCGATCCGCAGACCACGCTGGAAGCCGTCGGCCAGGGCGCGCCGGCGCAGCAGCAGGCGGGCGTGGCGGGGGCGCCGGACGACCAGGCGGGCCAGTTCGTCGATGTGGTGTCAACCTCGGTGGATGACGTCTGGACACAGATTTTCCAGCAGCAGGGCCAGCGCTACGCGCCGCCAAAGGTGGTGATCTATGACCAGGCCACGGCCACCGGCTGTGGCGCCGGCCAGGCGGCGATGGGGCCGTTCTATTGCCCGGCCGACCAGCGGGTCTATCTGGACCTGTCATTCTGGAACGAGCTTTCCACCCGCTTCGGCGCCCAGGGGGAGGCGGCGCGGGCCTATGTGATCGCCCATGAGATCGCCCACCATGTGCAGCACCTGACCGGCCAGAACCGCAACGCCGAACGGATGGGCGCGCGGGGCGAGGACTCCGGCTCCGTGCGTCTGGAACTGCAGGCCGACTGCTACGCCGGGGTCTGGGCCGCCCATGTGGGGGAGGTCTCCGGCGGCCAGGTGGCGCTTGAGCCGAGCGACATCGAGGATGGCCTAAGGGCGGCTTCGGCGGTGGGGGACGACACCCTGCAGCGTCAAACCCAGGGCCGGGTGGTCCCCGACGCCTTCACCCACGGTTCGAGCGAGCAGCGGATGCGCTGGTTCCGGACCGGGGTGCAGAGCGGCGACCCCGCCCGCTGCGACACCTTCCGCACCGCGCGGCTCTAGGCCTCAGCCGGCGACGATTTGCGGGACCGGCTCGGCGCCCAGGCAGACCGCCACGCAACGGCGGGCCAGCAGTTCGCCGGGATCGATCAGCTCCACCCGCACCGCCTCCGGCGACAGGACCAGGGGCAGGCTGGTGGAGGCGGCGATGATCAGCTCGGCGCCCTCGGCGATCAGGGCGGTGGCGGCGGCGGCGATCAGGCCGCGGGCCTCATCGCCAAGGTCGCCCGCCCGCACCCGCTCCAGGGCGGCGAAGAAGGCGGCCTGATCCTCGAGCCCCAGGGTCACCATGCCCATGGCCTGGGCGGCGAGATACTCCCGATAGAGGCGGATCGACGAGCGGGCGCCCAGCACGCCCACCCGGCGCACTCCCGAGGCGCGCGCCGAAGCCGCGGCTGTGCCGATCATGTCCACCAGGGGCAGGCCCGACGCCCGCTGGATCAGGTCGGCGTGGGCGTGGGCGGAATTGCTGATCAGCGCCAGCACCTCGGCGCCGGCGCCGCGCAGGGCGCCGGCCATTTCCGCCAGGGCCGGGCCGGCCCCGGATCCGGGCGGGTTGAGGTCGGGGATGGCCGGATTGATGTCGGCGATCACCCGGATGTGCTCCCGGTCGGCCTGGGCCGGGGTGGCGGCTTGCAGCTTCGCCAGGAAGGCCACCGCCGCGGCGGGGCCGCTGGCGCCAAGAAGGCCGAGGGTCCGTTTCATGTCCCCCGACTAGCACAGGCGCATCGGCCCGCGCGACGGGGTTCTCGCGGCGAAATCAGGGCCGCAGTTTCTTGGGGATCGCGGCCACCTCCTCGGGCGTCAGCTTGACGATCCGCTCGACGATGCAGGCGCTGGTCATGCCGCCGCGACTGATCGACAGGTCGATGTCCAGCGCCTTGCACACCAGGTTGTTGCCGGCGACCGTCCGGATCACCAGCGGATCGCTGTTGGTGGCGGTGGCCAGGCAGGCGCCGCTCACCTCGAAGCGGTAGACATCGCGAATGCCGACGGCGGCGTAGAGGGTGTGGTCGTCGACGATCTTGTGGTTGTTCATGTCCTGGGTGCGGAAACACTGGTCCGCGGCGGCGGCGGCGGTGGGAACGCCAAGCGCCAGGGCGGCGGTGAGGAGCAGTGCGGGTCTCATGGAGCAGTCTCCGGGGTTGGCTGTCACTCGGATACGATCGAATGCGCCGCAAAGATGTGGGTATAGCACCGCGGTGGACAAGGTCTGGCGCCGCGGCCCGGACCGGCCTAATCTTGGCGACAGTCCTCGGGGGGCCGCGCTTGGGCGGCTGAGAGGCGGGCGAGCCCGCGACCCGTTGAACCTGATCCGGGTCATGCCGGCGAAGGGAAGGGATCCGGCGGCCGTTCCGCCCATGCCCTTCTCGGCGCCGGCGCGGCCCTCGCCCGTCACGGAGCCACGCCGGTGAACATCCAGACCCCCATCGATCCGAAGCTGGGCGCGATCCCCACCGGCGAACGGCCGGGCTCGCGCAAGGTCTACGCGGAAGGCGTGCTGTGGCCGGACATCCGGGTGCCGTTCCGCGAGGTGGCGGTCCACCCCAGCGCCGGGGAGCCGGCGCTGACGCTGTATGACCCCTCGGGGCCCTACACCCAGCCCTCCGCCGTCATCGACATCACCAAGGGCCTGCCGCGCACCCGCGAACCCTGGGTGGTGTCGCGCGGCGACGTGGAGATCGTCGAGACCCCCCGCGAGGTGAAGCCGGAGGACAACGGCTTCGCGGCCGGCGAGCGCCTGGCGCCGCGCTTCGAGCAGCCCCGCCGGGTCTACCGGGCCCGCCCCGGGGCGTCGGTGACCCAGCTGGAGTATGCCCGCAAGGGGATCGTGACGCCGGAGATGGAGTATGTCGCCATCCGCGAGAACCTGCGCCGGCAGCCGGGCGACAGCTTCATCCGCGACGGCGAGGACTTCGGCGCGGCGATCCCGGATTTCTACACGCCAGAGTTCGTGCGCGACGAGGTGGCCCGCGGCCGGGCGATCATCCCGGCCAACATCAACCACACCGAACTGGAGCCGATGGCCATCGGCCGCAACTTCCTGGTCAAGATCAACGCCAACATCGGCAATTCGGCGGTGCTGTCCTCCGTCGCCGACGAGGTGGACAAGCTGGTCTGGGCGACCCGCTGGGGCGCCGACACGGTGATGGACCTGTCCACCGGCCGCAACATCCACAACATCCGCGACTGGATCGTCCGCAACAGCCCGGTGCCCATCGGCACGGTGCCGATCTACCAGGCCCTGGAGAAGGTGGGCGGCGTCGCCGAGGACCTGACCTGGGAGGTGTTCCGCGACACCCTGATCGAACAGGCCGAGCAGGGGGTGGACTATTTCACCATCCACGCCGGGGTGCGGCTGGCCTATGTGCCGCTCACCGCCAGGCGGGTGACCGGCATCGTCTCGCGTGGGGGCTCGATCCTGGCCAAGTGGTGCCTGTCGCACCATCGGGAGAACTTCCTCTACGACCACTTCGAGGACATCTGCGAGATCATGCGGGCCTATGACGTGTCGTTCTCCCTGGGCGATGGTCTGCGACCCGGTTCAATCGCCGACGCCAATGACGCGGCCCAGTTCGCCGAGCTGGAGACCCTGGGCGAACTGACCCAGGTGGCTTGGAAACATGGCGTGCAGGTAATGATCGAGGGCCCCGGCCATGTGCCGATGCACAAGATCAAGGCCAACATGGACAAGCAGCTGACCATCTGCGGCGAGGCGCCGTTCTACACCCTGGGTCCGCTGACCACCGACGTGGCCCCCGGCTACGACCACATCACCTCGGCCATCGGGGCGGCGATGATCGGCTGGTTCGGCACCGCCATGCTCTGCTACGTGACGCCCAAGGAGCATCTGGGCCTGCCCGATCGCCAGGACGTCAAGGACGGAGTGATCGCCTACAAGATCGCCGCCCACGCCGCCGACCTGGCCAAGGGCCACCCCAGCGCCCGGGCCTGGGACGACGCGGTCTCCCGCGCCCGCTTCGAGTTCCGCTGGGAGGACCAGTTCAACCTGGGCCTCGATCCGGAGACGGCGCGCGCCTACCACGACGAGAGCCTGCCCAAGGAGGCGATGAAGACCGCCCACTTCTGCTCCATGTGCGGGCCGAAGTTCTGCTCCATGAAGATCAGCCAGGACATCCGCGATGCGGCCCGCGGCCAGAACGACGTGGAGGCGGGGCTGGAGGACATGGCGCGGAAGTTCCGCGACGCCGGCGGCGAGATCCAGGTCAAGCTCACCGCGGACTGAGGCGGCCCCGGCCGTCAGGAGGGCGCGAGCACCGTTCAGTCTTCGCGGCGGGTTTCGCGTTGCTGATCGGCTTCAGCCTGGGTGTCGCCCGGCCAGACACGCAAGGTGACCGCCGCGGTGACCGATCCCAACACCGCGGCCGCGGCCCCCGCCCACTGCACGGCGTTCATGCCCATGGAGGCGTAGTGGCCGGTGAGAGCGCCGCAGATGACCACGAAACTGGCGGACAGCCATTCGGCGCCGGCGCGGGAAAACAGCAGCTTCATGGTCTGGTTTCGCAGCCCTCTGACGTGCGTGGATTGATACCCGGCCCCTGCGGTGCGGTCGCTGCGGCGCGTGGTCCGCCCATTTTCGGGAATATTCGCCAGCGATTGAGAAACCATAAAGCACGTCGGCGCACATTGGTCGGCGTGATCGGAGGGGTGTTATGCGTTGGCAGGCCCGGCTCAAACGTGATTGGCGCTACACGCGCGGCCTCAACCGGACCTTGAAGCGGGTCAAGTCCATCGCGCCGGACTCCGCGAACCTGATCTGCGACGACCTGCAGGCCTCGGTGGAGAAGCATCGCAACCTGCCGGCGATGACCTTCGAAGGCCGCACGGTGACCTATGGCGAGCTGGACGCCATGGCCAACCGCTTCGCCCACTGGGCCAAGGGGATCAACCTTCGCCACGGCCAGGTGGTGGCGCTGCTGATGCCCAACCGCATCGAGTATTTCGCCGCCTGGTACGGCCTGTCGAAGGTCGGGGTGGTCTCGGCGCTGATCAACAACAACCTCACCGGCCTGCCGCTCGCCCACTGTCTGGCGCTCTCCGGTGCGGCCCACTGCATTGTCGATGCGGAGACGTCGCCGGCGTTCGAGGCGGCTCGGGCGTCCCTCGAGGCGCCGATGCAGCAGTGGGTGCTGGGCCCGGTCCACGGCGATCAGCGCGACCTGGTCCAGGCCCTGAAGAGTTGCAGCCAGCTGCCGCCGGACCGGTCCGTCCGCGAGGACATGACCGCGCGCGACACGGCGCTGTTGATCTACACCAGCGGCACCACCGGCCTGCCCAAGGCCGCCAGGATCACCCACCAGCGGGCGCAGCTCTATATGCGCGGGTTCGCCGGCGCCACCGGGGCGGGGATCAAGGACCGCATCTATGTGACCTTGCCGCTCTACCACGCCACCGGCGGCCTCTGCGGCCTGGGGGCGGCGCTGTTGAACGGCGGCTCGGTGGTCCTGCGGCAGAAGTTCTCGGCCAGTCACTTCTGGGAGGAAGTCGCCGCCGAGGGCTGCACCATGTTCGTCTATATCGGCGAGCTCTGCCGCTATCTGGTCAATCACCAGCCCGGCGAGGACGACACCCGCCACAAGATCCGCCTGGCGTTCGGCAACGGCCTGACCGGCGATGTCTGGGGCCAGATGAAGCTGCGGTTCCGCATCCCCGACATCCTGGAGTTCTACGGCGCCACCGAAGGCAATGTGTCGATGTTCAACTTCGACGGCCGCGAAGGGGCGATCGGCCGGGTGCCCAAATGGCTGCGCAAGCGCTTCAACGTGCGCCTGGTGCAGTACGACCACGACACCGGCGAGCCGGTGCGCGGCGCGAACGGCCTGTGCATCGAGGCCGGGACTGGCCAGATCGGCGAATGCGTCGGCGAGATCGGCGCCCACGCCCGCGCCGACTTCACCGGCTATGTGGACAAGGCCGCCTCCGAGAAGAAGGTGCTGCACAACGTCTTCGCCCGCGGCGATTCCTGGTTCGCCACCGGCGACCTGATGCGCCAGGACGCCGACGGCTATTTCTATTTCGTCGACCGGATCGGCGACACCTTCCGCTGGAAGGGCGAGAACGTCTCCACCACCGAGGTGGCCGAGCGGCTGCAGGCCGCGCCGGGGGTGCGGGAGGCCAGCGTCTATGGCGTCGCCGTCCCGGGCGCCGACGGCCGCGCCGGCATGGCCGGGCTGGTGGTGGGGCCGGAGTTCGACATCGCCGCCCTGGCCCAGCATGTGGCGCGCGAGCTGCCGGCCTACGCCCAGCCGGTGTTCGTGCGCATCCTGCCGCAGATCGACGTCACCGGCACCTTCAAGCCGCGCAAGATGGACCTGGTCGCCGACGGCTTCGATCCGGTGAAGGTGCGCGGGCCGGTCTACGTCAAGGACCACAAGCAGAGCTATGTGAAGCTGACCAAGGCGGTGTTCGAGAAGATCGCGGCCGGCGGGATGAAGCTGTGAGCCTCAGGCTCGCCCGGTCCCCTGCATGATCACCAGGAACCCGGTCATCATCAGGGCGTAGCCGGCCACGAACTGCCAGCCCAGGGGTTCGCGGAACACCGCCCAGGCCATCAGCGGCACCAGGGCCGACCCCAGGATCGAACAGGTGTAGGCGGTGGACAGCGGGATGCGGGTGAGGATGTAGAACCAGAACAGCGCCGTCAGCCCGTACCAGGCGAAGGCGCCCAGCAGCGGCAGGTTGGTGAGCAGCTTGAGCACCAGCGGGCCCTGCTGATCGGCGAAACGCAGGGCCGCGAACTTGAACAGCATCTGTCCGGCCGGCAGCGCCACGGCGAAGCCGGCGCAGAGCAGGATGTCCTGCAGCTTCATGGATGGGGTCCCCGGGCGAATTCGTCTGGGATTAGCACGGGTCGGGGCCTCACGACACCGCGCCGGCGTCCATGTGGGTGGAGCGGCGCTGGGCCAAGGCGGCGGCGGCGGCGAAGCCGATGGGCCCCCGCTGGTCGTAGAGGCGCGCATGGCCGATGGCGACGCCGGCGGTGGCCTGGTGGTCGGTGACGTCGAAGCCGATCCAGTCCTGCTCCGGCAGCCGGTGCAGATAGAGCGTCGCCTCGGTGTTGATATATTCCACCCCGCGCTCGCCGGCGTGGGTGAAGGGGCTGGTGGAGTCGGCGGCCATGGCGACCTGGACGAAGGGGCTGAGCGGCACGCCGGCCACCAGCTGGCGATAGTCCTTCATCCACACCCGGCGCGGCCCGAACTGGCCCATGGCGCCGGCGGCGACCCGCAGATGCCATTTCCAGCGGGTGGGTTCGTCGATCAGCCGGTCGGGGGCGGCGGCGTCCCAGGCCGGCGGCGACCACACCTTGCCGCCGGGGGCCTCGGTGTGGCGCAGGATCTGGCAGGTGGCCCGGGCCCGGGAGCGGCCGGCGCAGAACAGTTCCGCCTCCACCAGCCGCATGCGGCCGCCGTCGCGCAGCAGCCGGGTCTCCACGGTGATGGCGGTGAAGTCGGCCAGGTCGTAGAGCTCCACCGAGAAGCGGGCCGGCACCAGGCCGGGCGCGAGATGCCGCCGCTCGATCTCATGGCCCAGCAGGCCGGTGATGCAGCGGCCCATCAGCGAACTGGCCCGCCAGGGTCCGGCGCTGATCGGGTTGGCGTAATAGGCGTCGCCCTCGGCGCGGAAAAAGGCCTCTTCGGTCATGGTCTCTCCAGGCGCGCTGGCGGATCCCGGTAGTGGGGCTGGAGCCGAGGGCGGCGATTGGTCAGTTGTATGGGCAGCCCGACGCCCGCTCACCCCGGTGAAGTCCGGGATGAGCGGTGTCTGGGGTGTCCGGGTTCGGCCTAGAACCGCTGGGCGCCGTCCAGGCGGAAGGTGGTGCCGTTGAGGAAGTCGTTGTCGACGATATGGGCCGCCAGGCGGGCGTATTCGTCCGGGTCGCCCATGCGCTTGGGGTTGGGGACGCTGGGACCCCAGTGGGCCTGGGCCTGCTCGTCGGTCATGCGGCCGGCATAGGCCAGGGTCAGGAAGGTGCCCGGCGCGATGGCCATCACCCGGATGCCCAGGGGGGCTAAGTCGCGGGCCACGGTGAGGGTCATGCCGATGATCCCGCCCTTGGCGGCGGAATAGCCCGACTGGCCGGGCTGGCCCTCGAAGCCGGCGATGGAGGCGGTGTTGATGATCACCCCGCGCTGGTTCGACTCCAGCGGCTCGTTCTTGGCCATGGCCTCGGCGGCCTGGCTGGTGACGGCGAAGGCGGTGACCAGATAGACGTTCACCGTGTGGGCGAAGTGGGCCAGCGGAATGCGCTGACCTTCGCGGTTGACCACCCGGGCCGCGCCGGTGGCGCCGGGGGGCGGCGGGCCGCCATGCACGACGACGGCGGCGCGCAGCGGGCCGAGGCCGACGGCGGTCTGCACGGCGTTGGCGATGGAGTCCTCGTCCATGATGTCGGTGCGCACATAGACCGAGCCGTTGCCCAGCTCCTTGGCGAGGGCCTCGCCGCGCTCATCGTGGATGTCGGCGATCACCACCTTGGCGCCCATGGCGGCCAGCCGGCGCACCGTCGCGCCGCCGAAACCGCCCGCGCCGCCAGTGACGAGGGCCGATGCGTTGGTAAGATCCATGAGGTCTGTTCCCTTTGGTTTGCTGAATTTGCCGGTGTGGTGGCCGGGAACGGGCCGGGAGTCCAGAGGCAATGGGGGCGGGTCCGATGCGCGCAGCTTCGGCCGCCGCCGGCGGCTAGGCGGAGCTGCGCCGGGGGACGGGTTCGACGATCCCCCACCCTTGATCGTCACCCGCGGGCTTGTCCCGCGGGTCCATATCCGCCGACCGCTGGGGGTTGGGCGTGGTGAAGCTGACGCCCAGCAGCTTGCCCAGGCGTTGGATGTGGGCCTCGACGGAGCCTCGGGCCAGGGTTTCCGGCTCGGCGTCGAGCAGGCGTTCCAGGCGGGCTTCCAGCTCGGGGGTTTCGGCGGGTGCGTGCTCGGTCCAGATCAGCTGTTTGACGCCCGAGCGGACGCGGGCCTCGCGGGTCTTGGCGCGGAGCTGGTCCTCGCGGCGCACGTGGCGTTCGAGCCTGGCCTGCAGGGCCAGGGTCTGGCGGATCGAGCGGCACATCTGATGCAGGGCGCCGGCCAGTTTGACCTTGCGCTCGGGATTGCCCTCGTCCTCGGCGCAGCGGCTCAGGTCCCGCGCCACGTTGAGGCACAGGCCGGCGATCTCATTCAGAATGAGGTCGTGACGCCAGGGCGGTTCGAGCGCGTCGGCCATGAACGAAAGAAGAACATGGATCGAGCCGGGTGTCAAGCGGTTTGTGCGCGATCGTGGGGCGGAGAGGCCGCTTTGATTGACCACGAACCACACGAACCACACGAACGGGCCGTGGATGGGTTGGGGTCGAGGGCGGCTGA
>CAXNKO010000009.1:0-12721 GCA_964202685.1 Caulobacterales bacterium | reverse complement strand
CCCCCCGGGCCCGCGGGCGCCGACGCCCGCGCCGACCACGTCGTTCAGCCAGGCGCAGCGGCCGCTGGCCTCGAAGAAATGCGCCGTGCGGTAGGTGAAGGCGGCCGGGTCCGCCGGTTCCCCCGCCAGCTCGGCGGCCAGCACCTCGGGCGGCGCGCTGCGATAGCCGCGATAGGTCATGGCGATCACCTCGCCGTCGTCTTCCCTCAGCAGCAGTTTGACGTCGATCTCGCGCACCCCGTCGGCCCGGGTCACCAGCCAGTCCGCGCCGCCTGCCGCCACCACCCCCTTCAGGCGCGGCCCCTGGTAGCTCCCGCCGTCGATGCTCACCACCCGGCGCTGGCCGGCCGGCGCGGCGAAGGCCGCCTGCAGGCGCGCATCCACCGTCAGTTCGAACAACAGCGTGGCGTCCAGGCCCATGGGGCGGTCAGGCGCCGGGCCGGTGCGCCGCCATCAGCGCCCCGCGCCGCGCCAGGCCGGCATGGGCCTCGGCGGCCAGCTCGGCCATGCGCTCGGGGCCGGCGGTCTGGTGGGTCAGTTCCAGGCGGATCCCGTTGGGGTCGAAAAAATAGATGGAGTTGAAGATCTTGTGGTCGATCACCCCGAGCGTCTCCACCCCGTGGGCCTCCAGCCGCGCCTTCAGCTCCAGCAGCCGCGCGTTGGTGTCCACCCGCAGCGCCAGATGGTTGACCCAGGCCGGCGTCGCCGGGTCGGGCGTGCAGGGGGTCTCGTCCAGCAGGTCGAAAAACGCCAGGCAGGCGCCGTCGGCCATCTGGAAGAAGATATGCAGATAGGGGTGATACTCGCCGGTGCTGGGCACCCGGTCGTGATAGATGGTGTGCACCAGGGGCAGGCCGAGGATGTCCTCGTAGAAGCCCCGGGTCTCCTCGGCGTTGCGGCAGCGGTAGGCGTAGTGGTGCAGGGAACGCACGGGGATCGCATTGTCGCTCATGACCTCAGCTCCCGACGGTCGAGCCAGCCTGAGATGTAATCGATGGTGACCTTGAACAGTTCCGGCTGGCCGAACAGATAGTGGGTGGCCCCCTTGACCGGCATGAAGTCGCACAGCGCCGCCGGCGCGGCGGCCCGGAGCTGCTCGGCGTGGACCATCAGCGAGCCCTGGTCGGCGGTCATCGGAATGATGCCCACCGGCACGCTCACCTTGGCCAGGTTTTTTGGCGCGTCGCCGTTAGAATAGGTCGGGCTCCAGGTGCTGAGCCAGCTGCGCAGGGTGGAGAACTGGCCCATGGGGCCCGGCGAGCGGTTGGCGGCCTTGGCGTCGCCCCAGATCGAGCCCACCGCCCGGTCGCTGGGATCGATGGTCAGGTCCAGAAAGCGCGGATCGGCCGCCGTGCGCGAGACCACGAAGGCCCGGTCGCGGATGCCCATGGCCCCCAGCCGCTTCAGTTCGGCGACGCACCAGTCCTCGATCCGCTGCACCCGGGCCTTCTGGGCCTGGCGATAGGCCGCCACCCAGCCGCGGTCGTAGGGCGCCTCGCGGCCCTCGGCATAGAGGTCGAATTCCGGGTCGGTGGAATCCGGGTCCTTCTCGTCGATCACCGACGGGTCGATGAATTCGGTCAGCAGCTGGTGGCGCGATGGGCTCGCCGCGATCAGCAACAGGGCGTCGGCCGGGCTCAGCCGCTGCTTGGTCAGGTCCGGGGGGTCGCCGGTGGGGGTGGTGGTGAGGGTGGGGTGCTCGGCCTGGGCCTGATAGAGGGACACCAGCGGCCCGCCGCCGGAAAAGCCGCACAGCACCACCTTTTCCCAGCCCAGCGTCCCGCGCGCCCAGCGCACGGCGGCGTCGATGTCCAGCAGGCAGTTCTCCAGGATCACCACCGCGTCGTTGCCGGCGTAGCGGGTGTTCAAGCCGATGATCGGAACCCCGGACGCCGCGATCGGCGGCAGCAGGTGATGGCCGTGGAAATTGGACATCGGATGCACGATGATGATCCCGGTCTTCGACGTCTCGCCGACCTGCCGCACCAGATTTCCGTAGACCCGCGGGTATAACCGGGCGATGCCGGAGTGCAGCTCCACGCCGGTCTGGGTGGTGCCCGCCTCGATGGGTATGGCCTGCAGAAGTTGCTCGAGTTCCATGTCCGCCCTGATAAATTACGCATTGCGCAATAGAGTTTCGAGCCATTAGGGATCGCCCGATCAAGGCTGTCAACGTCCGGCCGGCGCAATCGGCCGGCCCATTGGGAGACGCGTCATGAGCGCCACGCCAACCGCCTACGAGCACATTCTATACGAGGTGCGAAATGGCGTCGCCCACTTGATCCTCAACCGGCCGGACAAGCTGAACGCCATGGGCATGGGCCCCGGCTCCAGCCGCGACGAGATCGCCCGCGCCCTGGCCATCGCCAGCGACGACGCCGGCGTCGGCTGCGTGCTGATCCGCGCCAACGGCCGGGCCTTCTGCGCCGGCGGCGATCTGAAGCGCGACAACCGCACCGTGGAGACCGTGCTGGACAACCAGGTGTTCAACGAGAACGTCCTGCGCCTCAACGCCGGCATCCGCGCCGTGCGCAAGCCGGTGATCGCCGCGGTGCATGGGCTGTGCCTGGGCACGGCCATGGGCTTCGTCAGCCAGTGCGACCTGGTGATCGCCGCCGACGACGCCCGCTTCGGCCTGATCGAGGGCCGCATTGGCCACCCCGGCGCCTCCGACCTCGTGCCGGTGATCGGGGCGGCCTGGACCAAATACCTGATCTTCACCGGCGAGATGATCGACGCCTGGCGCGCCGAGAAGATCGGCCTGGTGCTCACCGTGGAGCCCGCCGCCGACCTACAGGCCCGCGCTACCGATCTGGCCGAACGCATGGCCCGGCTGCCCCGCCAGGGCCTCTACCTGAACAAGGCGGCCATCGAGAACGTGCTGGAAGCCTCCGGCCGCGCCGCCGGCCGCCTGGCCGGGCGCGCCATCGACGCCATCACCAAGACCATGGCCTCCGAGGCGACGGCCCCCGACGGCCGCCGCTTCGAGGACATCCTCAAGGCCGAGGGCATGGAGGGCATGAAGGCGGCGCGGGAACAGCAATATACCCAGGCCTGGCTGCCGGGCCTGAAGCCGAAGGGCTGATTTCGCCTCGGTCGGGCCGCGCACACGAAGCCTTTACGGCGATCGGATATCAATCCGATATGCAGAAAGCAGCCCGATACAGAGAGTTCGCCGAAATCCTGGCGCGCGCCGTCGAGGATACCCGCGGCCCGGCCCGCGACCTGATGCTGGAACTGGCGCAGGCGTGGCGGACGCTGGCCGCCGACAGCGACATCGACACCGCCGTTTCGGCGGACATCATCGATTTCGCCAGCGCCAAACGCCAGCGAACCGGCTGATCCCCCACCCACGTCAGGCGCGGTCGCAGCCCTCAAGGTGTGATTTGACGAGACTGTGCATGGGGTTAAACCGCCAGAAAACGCTTCTCTGGAAATTCAGGATCGCCGCCCATCAGCCCATCCCGGCGAAAGCCCATGGGCGGTAAGTTGGCATTCAAGGGCCACCCTCTCCCGCAAGCGGCGAAGGGACGCTTATGTCCATCCACTGGACGCCTAAACTTACCGCCTATGCCCGCGTCGGGATGGGTTCGCATCAGGCCATCAGATATGCGATGACGCCCATCGACCCCGGCGCGCCCGTGGCGGGCGACGACGCGAGCGGTCATAGTCGCGGATGAACGTCCGGGTCTGACGCGGGCGATGACGCCTTGGATGGAATCTCGAGGGACAAACCATGCCGCTGCCTCCCCCACGCCCGCGCGATGCGCCCTTCCTGCCGCTCGACACCTTCGCCGACGACGTGGTGCTGATCACCGGCGGCGGCACCGGACTGGGCAAGGCGATGGCCGAGGGCTTCGCGCGGCTTGGGGCCAGGGTCGTCGTCGCCTCCCGCAGCGCAGAGCACCTGAAGAAGGGCGTGGCGGCGGTGGAGGCCGTCGGCGGCAAGGCGGTGGCGATCCATATGGACGTGCGCTCGGCGGAGTCGGTGAAGGCGGCCTTCGATGAGGCCGAAAAGCTCATGGGTCCGGTGAGTATCCTGATCAACAACGCCGCGGCGAACTTCCCAGTGCCGGCCGAGGAGCTGTCGGCGAACGGCTGGCGGGCGATCACCCAGATCACCCTCGACGGGCCGTATTTCTGTTCGACGGAGTTCGCGCGCCGCCGGATCGCCGCAGGGGCGCCGGGCGCGATCCTGTGCATCGGCGCCACCTACGCCTGGACCGGCGGACCTGGCGCCGCGCCCTCGGCGGCGGCGAAGGCAGGCGTGGCCAACCTGGTGCAGTCGCTTTCGGTGGAATGGGCGCCGGACGGCATCCGCGTCAACGGCCTGATGCCGGGGGTCTTCCCGCACGAGGACCAGCCCCAGGTGCTCAAGGATCTGCCGGGTCGCAGCGATCAGGAACAGCGCATTCCGGCGCTCCGGGTGGGGGAACTGCACGAACTCGCCTGGGCGGCCTGTTTCCTGTGTTCGCCGTTCGCCTCCTACGTCACCGGCCACAACATGGTCATCGACGGCGCCAACTGGCTGCGGCGGGGGCTGAAGTTCGCGCCCTTCGAGCCGGTGCGCGACTGGGCGCGGTCGAAGAAATCCTGAAATCCAAGGCGCGCAGGCGCCGCAAGCGGAGAACCCCATGGCCTATGTCGAATCCCGGTGCGTGGACGGCGTGCTGACCATCACCTTCAACCGCCCGCAGGTGCACAACGCCTTCAACGACGCCTTCAGCGATGAGCTGACCATCGTGCTTGAGGACGCGCGCCGCCGCGACGACGCCAAGGTGGTGGTGCTGCGCGGCGAGGGGCGATCGTTCTGCTCGGGCCGCGACTTCCGCGAGATGGGGGAGCGGCCGCCCGGCGTGTCGCACCACGACTTTATGATCGAGGGCCAGAAGACGATCAAACTGATGCTCGACATGGGCAAGCCGATGATCGCGGCCCTGAAGGGTGCGGTCTATGGCGGCGGCTGCGAGTACGCCCTGGTGTGCGACATTCGCATCGCCGCGCCCACGACGCGGATGGCCATGCCGGAAGTGAACTATGGCCTGGCCGTCGACCAGGGCGGCTCGGCGCTGGCCGCCTCGCTGATCGGCCCGTCCCGGACCAAGTGGATGCTGATGACCGGCGAGCCGGTTGACGCCGAAACGGCGCTGGCCTGGGGGATGGTGGATTTCATCGTGCCCCTGGAGGAACTCGACGACCACGTGGACGCCCTGGCGCGCAAGATCGCCGCCAAGCCGCGGCAGGCGATGATGGCGGCCAAGAACCTGGTGGATGAGCTGTGGTCCGACGGCGTCCGCGCCGCGATCCGCCGCGAACTGCAACAGCAGCTGGCCCTGTTCGCCTCGGAGGATTTCGAGGCGCTGCGGGAAAAACGCCGGGCCGACAAGGCCGTCCGGGCCGCAAAGGCGGGGTGAACGCCGGCGCACTCGGAGACTCTAACCGCCGAGGTGGCCCTTCAGCCCGGCGGCGCAGGCCTCCAGCTTCTGCATGGAGCCGGACTGTTGGGTGTTGGCCGGCTTGAACGGCGACAGGATTAGGCACTCCACGCCCTCGGCATCATAGGCCTTGATCTCGGCGTCGGTGGGCAGGATGGCTTCCCCGGCCGCATGGATCAGGGCGTAGCGGAAGCTGGCCGGATCGCGGCCGTACTTGCGGAAATAGGGGGCGAGCAGGGCCTTGATCTGGCGCACCTCGTCGACACCGTAGACCGCGCCGTACCAGCCGACGCACCGCCGGGCGGCGCGGGCCAGCCCCGGTTCCGAGCGCGCGCCGCTCCACAGCGGCGGCCCGCCCTTCTGCACCGGCTTGGGCTCGAAGCCGATGGTCTCGAAGCTGTAGTGGCGGCCCCGGTGTTCGATCTCGTCCTGGGTCCAGAGCTTGTCGAAAATGTCCAGCCACTCGTCGAGGATCGCGCCGCGGGCGTGGAAGTCGACTCCCATGGCCGCATATTCGTCGGGGATCGAGCCGACCCCGAAGATCAGGTCGAAGCGGCCATTGGAGATGTTGTCGATAGTGGTGATGGCCCGCGCGGTCTGCAGTGGATGGCGGATCGGCAGGATGGTGATGCCGGTGCCCAGGCGCACCCGCCCGGTCACCGCGGCCAGGGCGCCCAGGGCGACGAAACACTCCAGCTGGATGGTCTTGTAATTGTAGCCGACCTTGCCCGGATAGGGGGTTTTCAGGTGCTTGGGCACGGCGATGTGCTCGCCGTAATAGAGGCCATCAAAGCCCATCTCCTCGGCGCGGCGGCCCACGTCGGGCAACTCCAGGCCGGGGACGGGGACGATGTTCAGTCCGAATTTCATCGGTGCGCCTCGAATTCGATCGTGTTCACTTTGATGGCGGCAACAGGTTTGCTCAATCCTCGGCGATGCGGCTGTGGCGGCGGGTGTCGCGCATCAGCACATAGACCGCCAATGAGGCGGCGATCACCACGGTGACGTAGGTGAAGAACCAGGTCTCATTTCCGGCCCGCTTGAACGCCAGGGCGATGAACTCCGCCGTGCCGCCGAACATGGCGTTGGCCAGCGAATAGGGCAGCGCCACCCCCAGGGCGCGGACCTCGGTGGGAAACAGTTCCGCCTTCACCACCGCGTTCACTGACGAATAGGCCGAGACGATCAGCAGCGCCGCGGTGGCCAGCAGGAAGGCGGTGACCATGTCGTTGGTCCCCGCCAGGGTTGACAGGATCGGCCAGGTGAGGCCGGCCCCCAGTACGCCGAAGGTGATCAGGATGGTCCGCCGGCCGATCCGGTCGGAGAGCGCGCCCATCAGCGGCTGCACCAGCATGAACACCGCCAGCGCCCCGGCGGTGATCAGATTGGCCTGGTCCTTGGTGAAGCCCGAGGTGTTGACCAGGAACTTCTGAATGTAGGTGGTGTAGGTGTAGTAGGCCAGCGTGCCGCCGGCGGTGAGGCCGATGACGGTCAGGGTCTCGCGCGGATGGCTCCTGATCAGCCCCCAGGTGGTGGCCCTGGGGCCGGTGCGGGCCTGGAAGGACGGGGTCTCGTCCATGCCGCGCCGCAGCCAGAACACCGCCAGCGCCAGGGCGCCGCCGAGGAAAAACGGCACGCGCCAGCCCCAGGCCTGCATCTGCTCCGGCGTCAACACCGCGGTCAGCAGCAGCAGCAGGCCCATGGCCATCAGCTGGCCGGCGATCAGGGTGGAGTAGAAGATTCCCGACCAGAAGCCGCGATGCCGGCGGCTGGCCATTTCCGAAATATAGGTGGCGCTGACCCCATACTCGCCGCCCATGCTGAAGCCCTGCAGGATGCGGGCGACCACCAGGATCGCCGGCGCGGCTACCCCGATCTCAGCCTGCCCCGGGCAGACGGCGATCAGCAGCGAGCCGAAGCACATCAGGCTGACCGCAACCACCATGGCGTTTTTGCGCCCGATCCGGTCGCCATAGAGGCCCATCAGCCACGCCCCGGCCGGGCGGGCGAAGAACCCCACCCCGAACACCGCCGCGGTGCTCAGCAGCTGGGTGGTGCGGTCGCCCTCCGGGAAGAACACCTTGGAGAAATACAGCCCAAACGCGGCATAGACGAACCAGTCGAAGCTCTCGACCATATTGCCCGCCGACCCGGCCAGGATCGAGCGCAGGCGGTTGGCCTTGGGGTTTTCAGCGGTCTCGGCGGTCAAGTCAGGTCCTCCCGGGCGGCGGATACCACCGGGTTTCGGGGCGAAGTTCAATGGTGTGCGGGAATCCTAGGTATCCGGCCAGGCGACGATCCCGCGCCGCTTGAGCGCGTCGATCTCGGCCTCGCTGTAGCCGATCTCGGCCAGGACCGCGCGGGTGTGCTGGCCCAGCAGGCAGCCCGGACCCAGGGCGGCCTGCGAGGTCATGGTGACCAGCGGGCCGTGGCGGGTGTGGCGGCCGAAGTGGGGGTGATCGACCTCGGCGGCGAAACCGTTCTCGAGCACATGCGGATGGCGCATCATCACCGCCGACAGGGGCTCCTCGCTGACCTCGACGCAGGCGACATCGGCGCTGAGCGCCTCGCGCTCCCAGGCCTCGGCGGTCGCGGCGACGAACGCCTGGGTGAGCGCCCGGGCCAGGGCGTCGCGATGGGTCCAGCGATCCGCCGCGGTGGCGTAGCGGCGTTCACCGGCCAGGTCGATGCCGGCCATGCGGCGCACGACGCCGCACAGCGCCGGCCAGTCCCGAGGGCTTGGCGCGCCCAGGAACACCCAGCCGAGGGCGGTCGGATAAAGCCGGTAAAGCGGCCCCAGGCCATTGCCCTCGCGGTCCGGCAGGGCCGGGGCGGGCTTGCCGGGGTAGCGGACGAAGTCGTCGGAGACGATGTAGGTGCTGGCGGCCAGCATCGAGCTCATGGCGTACTGGCCCACGCCCAGCCGCTGGCGGGCCACCAGGCCCATCAGCAGCGCCGTGGCCGCGCTCAACGCCGAGGTGGCGTCGGCATTGGTCGTGAGGCTGGTGCAGCCCTGGATGGTCAGCGGCTCCGGGCCGTCATGGGCCGGGGCCTCGACGTCAAAAGCCCTGGACCAGCCCAGGTGCCGGGCCACGCCCCCCGCCGCCACGGTGATGGTGGTGGCGTAGGCCGTCCGCGCGGCATAGGGCCCGTCGGCCCCATAGGCGCCGGCGTAGAGGTAGAACAGTCCGGGATTGTGCGGTTGCAGGGCCTGGTAATCGACGCCCATCTTGCGGGTGGCCGACTCGCGGAAGTTGCGCAGCAACAGGTCCGAGCGGGCGACCAGCCGGTGGACGATCTCAAGACCCTCGGGCGTGGTGGTGTCCACCGCCACGCTTTCCTTGCCCTGCAGCCCCTTCACACCGGAGAACTCCGCCACGCCGGCCTGCTTGCGGTGGGGGTCGCCCTCCAGGTTCTCCACCTTGATCACCCGCGCCCCCAGGTCGGCCAGCAGGGCGGCGCCATAGGGAGCGGCGTAGAACCAGGCCAGCTCCAGGATGGTCACCCCCTCCAGGGGCGGGCGCCCGGCCGGCCGGGCATCGGGCTTTGGCGCGCGCGGCGAGGATGCGAACCCCGCCAGTCCGTCATGCTGGCCCAGGCGCGGCGCCGAAGCGCCCGCACGGCCCGGGGTCGCTATCAGCTGCACGAAGGGCCCCACCTGCCGGATCGGGCCGTGCTCGGAGTCCTGAACGGTGACCACGTCGCCGTTATGGATCAGCTGCGGGTGGTCCATGGCCTCCTCGCCGGTGCGGAAGGCGTCGACGGTGACATCCGGGTAGGCGGCGAACACCGCCTCCCATTCGGCGAAGGCCTTCGCGGCCACCCGCTGGCGGGCCACCGCCATCAGCGGTTCGGGCGGGTCTTCGGCGGCGGTGGCCTGGGCATAGGCCGCGGTCAGGCCCAGGGCCTCCAGCATGGCGGCGCGCTGGTGCGGCAGATAGCTGGCGAACTGCAGGCACTTGTGATCCCGGGTGAAGGCGATCAGCCCGCTGATCGGGGCATAGGTGGTCCCGGCCGCCGCGGCGGCGCCTGTCAGCGTGACCAGGTCTCGCGGCAGGTGCGGCTGATCGAGCCAGGCGTACATGTCATAGGGGTGAATCCCCTGCAGCAGGCTGGTCTCGACCCGCTGGCCCTGGCCGGTCGTCTCGCGCTGGTAAAGCGCCGACAGAATTCCCTGCAGCGCCCCATGCGCCGCGCCGAAGGCCGCGCCGGGGACGGCGGTGTAGCGGGGCCGGTCGCCGGGCTTGGTGTAGACCCCAGCCTTGGCCGCCACCACGCCGTCATAGCCCTTGATCGCCGCCCACGGGCCCTTGGCGCCGAAGCCGGTGATGGCGCAATGGATCAGCCGCGGATTGGCGGCCGCCAGCGGCTCATAGCCCAGGCCCAGCCGCTCGGCGACGCCGGGCCGCCAGCTGGTCACCATCACGTCGGCCTGGGCGGCCAGGGCGCAGACCCGCGCCAGGCCGGCCGGCGTTTTCAGATCGGCGACGAGGCTCTGCTTGCCGCGATGCCAGGTGACGAAGGCGGCCTGGCCGCGCTCCGGGTCGCCGCCGGGGGGTTCCACCTTGATCACCTCGGCGCCGAAGTCGGCCAGCAGCATGGTGGTGATGGCGCCGGACATCCGCGTGCTCAGGTCCAGCACCCGCACGCCGGCCAGTACCGCCGGTTGGTCCGCACTCGCGCCTTCAGCCATGGGTCCGTTCCTTTATCGTCAGGTCTGGCCGCCACCCTAGCAAGCCCCCACGCCGGCGCCATGGCCTTGCGGCCCGGGCCTTAGGCGGACAATCTTGTCCCGTCGCGGATCCGCCGCGCCGGAGCACCACCATGCCGCCCATGAAAATCTCCACCGGCCTCGGCGGCACCAGCCGCACCTCGGAGGAGGACTCCGGCCTGCTGCGGGAGATCGACTTTCTCACCCAGGTCCACAAGGCCGGGGTGGACATCGTCTGGGCCGCCGAGGCCTGGGCCGCCGACGGGGTGTCGCCGCTGGCGTTCATCGCCGCGCGCAATCCGGGCATGACCTTCGGCACCTCGATCCTGCAGCTCAGCGCCCGCACCCCGGTGGTGACGGCGATGACCGCCATGACCATGGCCACCCTGACCGGCAACCGCTTCATCCTCGGGCTGGGGGTTTCCGGGCCGCAGGTGGTGGAAGGTCTGCATTCGCAGAAGTTCGATCATCCGCTGGGGCGCATGCGGGAATATATCGACATCGTGCGGCTGGCCTTCACCGGCCAGCGGCTGGAATACCAGGGCAAGCACTATCAGCTGCCGGTGCCGGGCGGCGAGGGCAAAGCGATCCGGCTGGGCCAGCTGCCCAACCCCAATATTCCCATCCACCTGGCCACCCTGGGGCCGAAGATGCTGGAGCTCACCGGCGAGCTCGCCGACGGCTGGCTGGCCAGTTCGTTCACGCCGGAGACCGCCGATGTCTATTTCGACCGCTTCAAGGCTGGCGCGGCGCGGGCCGGCCGCAGCCTGGCCAATTTCGACGTCAAGGTGGCGGTGGCCTGCGGCATCGCCGACGATCCCGGCCCGCTGATCGCTGACAACAAGACCCGGCTGGCGTTCAGCCTGGGGGGCATGGGCTCGGCCAAGACCAACTTCTACAACGCCGCCTACCGCCGCATCGGCTACGAGGACGCCGCCATCGAGGTGCAGGCGCTGTTCGTCAAGGGCGAGCGCGAGGAGGCAGCAAGGCGGGTGCCCGACGAGATGGTGCTGCGCACCAGCCTGATCGGCACCGAGGCCATGGTCCGCGAGCGCATCCGCAAGTATCGCGACGCCGGGGTCAGCATCCTGCACCTGACCCCCATGGGCGGCTCCTACGCCGAGCGGCTGGAGAACATCGGCCGCATGGTCGAACTGATCCGCCAGGAGACCGGAACCGTCCAGGCGTGACGGCCTAGTTTGGAGAGCGTTGTCACATCAGTGTGATCCGTATGGGTGAAACAGGCGGTGCCGGCAAGGAACTTCCCTCGCGCCCGCTGAGTGCGGCGCAGTAGCTCAGAACATAGGAACGCCTGAATGAGACCTTCCCGCCGTGGCGTCCTGACTTCGGCCGCAGGCCTGGCCTTCACGGGGTACGCGCTGCGCGCGTTCGGGAGCCAGCCGCCCGGAACCTTGACCCTCGAAGGGCTGCAGGCGGACCCCTACCGGAGCGAAGTCGAGGGCTACGGCCCGCTGGTTCGCGATCCGGCCGGTCTGTTCGACCTGCCGGCCGGGTTCTCCTACACCGTCGTCTCCCGCGCCGGTGAGACCATGAGCGACGGCCTGATCACGCCGCACAATATGGACGGCATGGGGTGCTTTCCGGCCGGGTCCGACCGCGTCGCCCTGGTGCGCAATCACGAACTGGAGACGGTTGAGCGGGAATTGGGGGCCTTTGGACCGGGGCGCGCGCTGGCCCATAAGGTCGCGGCGGACCGGATCTACGACCGCACCGGCGACGGCCTGCCGATGGTGGGGGGAACCACCACCCTGATCTATGACCTCAAGTCCCGGCGACTGATTTCGAGCCACCTGAGCCTTGCCGGGACCAGCACCAACTGCGCCGGCGGGCGCACGCCATGGGGCTCGTGGCTGTCCTGCGAGGAGACGCTGCAGTCCAAGGGTCGCGATGCCGGCAAGGATCACGGCTACGTTTTCGAGGTCCCCGCGGCCCTGAAGGGCCTCGCCGATCCGGTCCCGCTCAAGGCCATGGGCAGGTTCCGCCACGAGGCGGTCACCATCGATCCGCGCACCGGCGTCGCTTATCTGACCGAGGACATGGCCGACGGTTTCGGCCTGTTCTATCGCTTCCTGCCTGAGGACCGCCTGAAGCTTGGCGCCGGCGGCCGCCTGCAGGCCCTGGCGTTGAACGACGGCCCGGATGGCGATATCCGCAATCGAGGAGCGCCCTACTGGGTTTCCGGCGATTGGCGCGACGTCCATTGGGTCGACCTTGATGGGGTCGACAATCCCCACGAGGATCTGCGCTATCGGGGCCGGGCCAAGGGCGCGACCTGGTTCGCCCGCGGCGAGGGAGTCTTTTTCGGCGACGGCGAGCTCTACATCGCCTGCACCAAGGGCGGCCCCAATTCGAACGGCCAGATCATGCGCTATCGGCCCAGTGCGGCGGAAGGTCAGGCGGGCGAGGCCCACGCGCCAGGCCGGCTGCAACTGTTCTGCGAACCCAACGATCCCCAAGTGATGGAGATGTGCGACAACATCGCCGTCTCGCCGTGGGGGCACCTGTTCGCGTGCGAGGACCGGACTGGCGCCGTGAACTACCTGCGCGCCGTCAC
>CAXNKO010000008.1:0-12815 GCA_964202685.1 Caulobacterales bacterium | reverse complement strand
CCACGGCCAGCGCACCCTGGGCCGCCGTCTCCACGGCGATGGCGCGCCCCAGACCGGTGGAGGCGCCGGTGACGACAACGATGAAGTCGTGGAAAGCCGGCTCGGCCATGGTCATCTCCCCCGCGGTCTGCGCGTCCGCCCTCCACTCCTAGCCTCACCAGGCCGCATTGTCTCGGTTGCCGCTGCGGAATGAGCCCGCTAAGTCTCGGCCATGTCTGACAATCCCCTGACCCAGCTGGGACGCGCGACTCCGGTTCCGGCCGATCCGGAGTCCGAGACCCTTGAGCGCGTCGCCAATCCGCATCCGGACGACCTCTATCTGGTTCGGTTCACCCAGCCGGAGTTCACCTCCCTGTGCCCAATCACCGGCCAGCCGGATTTCGCCCATCTGGTGGTCGACTATGCCCCGGGCGCCTGGCTGGTGGAGTCGAAGTCGCTGAAACTCTACCTGGCCGCGTTCCGCAATCACGGCGCCTTCCATGAAGACTGCACCCTCGCCGTGGCCAAGAAGATCACCGCCGCGATCGCGCCGCGCTGGCTGCGGATCGGCGGCTACTGGTACCCGCGCGGCGGCATGCCCATCGACGTCTTCTGGCAGTCCGGCTCCGCGCCGGAGGGGCTCTGGTTGCCGGATCAGGGGGTGGCGGCCTATCGGGGGCGCGGTTAGGCAAACGCCCCATTCACGCCAGTGTGAGAGGTCAAAACTGCTCGCCGCCTATTTGGTTAATTCGCCCATCTCTCCTCGGGCGCGTCACCCCAAGGCCGGACGTCGTCGCCACGATGTCCGGCCGTTGACGTCTTAAGGGGCTCCGCCTGGCGACCAGCGGGTGACCAGCGGCGCAAGCGCCGGGCGCTCGCGCTCCAGCGGCGGTTCCGCCGCCGCGCCCATGAAGATGAAACCGGCCACCCGCTCCTCGGACGACAATCCCAGAATCGTGCGGGCTTCGGCGTCATAGGCGTACCAGTCAGTGATCCAGTTGGCGCCATAGCCGGCGGCCAGGGCGGCATAGAGCAGGGTGGCGCAGACGGCGCCGGCGGAGAGCTGCTGCTCCCACTCGGGAATTTCGCCGGGCTGCGGGCGGAAGATCACCGCGACCCCCACCGGCGGGGTCTTGAGCTTGCCGAGCTTGGCGCTGGCGCGTCCGTCGCCGCGGCCCGCCGCCAAGGCGTCCAGGGCCGCCGCGAATCCGGCCTTGGCGTCGCCTTCGAGCACCACGAACCGCCAGGGCGACAGCTTGCCATGGTCCGGGACCCGCGCCGCCAGGCCCAGCAGCTGATCCAGTTCGGCGGGCGTGGGCCCTGGCGCCCGAAGGGTCATGGCGGAGTTGGAACGCCGCCGGGCCAGAAACGCCAGCACTTCAGGCGCCGGGGGATTGTCCACCGGCGTTCCGAACGCCGGCGCGGGGGGAAGGGAAACGGTCAGGGCGCGCCTCGTTAGCAATCCGATAGGCCGGATCCCTTATTGAGGTCGCCGGACGCAATGGGCAAGGCGAGGCGCGAACATGCCGCAATTTCCGGCCTGGCTCAGACCGCATGGCCCGGCGTGGCGGCGCGGCGCCGAGCGCCTGGTTTACGACAATCCCTGGATCCGGGTGACCGAGCACGACTGCGTCGCGCCCACCGGTCATCCGGCCCTCTACGGCGTCGTTGGGTTCAAGAACCTGGCGATCGCCATAATACCCATTCACGACGACGGAACCGTCACCCTGGTGGGGCAGCACCGGTTTCCGCTGGCCGACTACAGCTGGGAGATACCGGAGGGCGGCGGCCCGCTGTCCGACGATCCGCTGGCCAGCGCCCGGCGCGAACTTCGGGAGGAGGCTGGCCTGGAGGCTTCCGAGTGGCGGGAGATCCTGCAGATGCAGCTTTCCAATTCCGTCACCGATGAGCGGGCGGTGGGCTTTCTGGCCGCCGGCCTGACCCCGGCGCCGGGGGGCGCCGAGCCGGACGAGACCGAGGCGCTGTCCCTGGCGCGTGCGCCGTTCCGCGAAGTGCTCGACACCGCCCTGGCCGGTCAAATGAAAGACGCCCTGACGGTGGCGATGTTGCGGCGCGCCTACCATATGGCTCAGGAAGGCGCTTTGCCGCGCGCGCTGGCGCGGGCCATGTTAAGTTGAGGCATCTAGTCCGGGAAGGATCCATGAGCCAACGTCTAGAAGTGATCGACCCCGCCGCGCCGCCGCCCGTCTGGGCCGCGCTGCGCAACGAATCCCTGCGCGCGGCCAAGAACGAGCCTGCGCTGGCCAGCCTGCTGAACGCGGTGGTGCTCAGCCACGATAACCTCGGCGACGCCCTGTCCTACCAGCTCGCCCGCAAGCTGGACGACCAGGAACTGCGCGCCATGAGCCTGCGCGAGCTGGCGGCGGCGGCCTATGCGGCCGATCCCCGGCTGGTGAAGATCGCCGAGGAAGACCTCAAGGCGGTGTTCGAACGCGACCCCGCCTGCAAAGGCTACGTGCA
Source organism: Caulobacterales bacterium (assembly GCA_964202685.1). Taxonomy (GTDB): domain Bacteria; phylum Pseudomonadota; class Alphaproteobacteria; order Caulobacterales; family Caulobacteraceae; genus Phenylobacterium. The sequence continues at coordinate 10,355 of CAXNKO010000008.1, read as the reverse complement.
GCCCTTCCTGTTCTTCAAGGGTTTCCTGGCCCTGCAGAGCCAGAGAGTGGCGCACTGGCTGTGGGGGCAGGGCCGCGAAACCATCGCGCTGTTCCTGCAGAGCCGCATGTCGGAGGTGTTCCAGGTGGACATCCACCCGGCCACCCGCATCGGCGCGGGCGTTTTCATCGACCATGGCACCGGCATCGTCATCGGCGAGACGGCGGTGATCGGCGACGAGGTGTCGATGCTGCAGGGGGTGACCCTGGGCGGCACCGGCAAGGAACGCGGCGACCGCCACCCGAAGATCGGCCGCGGCGTGCTCCTGGGCGCAAACGCCACGGTGCTGGGCAACATCACCGTCGGCGACTACGCCAAGATCGCCTCGGGGTCGGTGGTGCTGAAGCCGGTTCCGGCCGGCTGCACGGCCGCAGGCGTGCCGGCCCGGCTCACCAACTGCCCCACCTGCGAGGAGCCGGCGCGGTCGATGGATCACACCCTGGCGGAAGAAGTCTACGACTACGTCATCTGACGGTTTGGAAACCGGGCCGGAGCGGTTAGGGTCGTCGCTCAGAATCCCCAAGGAGCGGCGTGTTGGACGAACGAACCATACGTAAGGTCGAAGGCCATCTGCGCGGCACCTTCGCCAACGCCAGGATCACCCTTGTGCCGCGTCCAAAGCAGAAGGACTCCTGCGAGGTCTATGTGGGCGAGGAGTTCATCGGCGTCGTCTTTCAGGACGAGGACGAGGACGGCTCGTTCATGTTCGAGATGGCGATCCTGGCGGAAGACCTGCCGTAGCGGGTACGCCCTCCGCCCGCCCTGGGGCGAAGGGCGCCGGTTTCAAAGCACCCCCAGCATCTCCGCGACCAGGGGATGGCGCACGATGTCGGTGTCCTGCAGCCTGACCACCGCGATGTTGGGCAGGGGCTCCAGGCGCTGGGCGACCACCCCCAGGCCGGACAGCTCGGCCAGCAGGTCGGTCTGAGCCGGATCGCCGGTCACCACCATGGTGGAATGCCAGCCCAACCGGGTGAGCAGCATCTTCAGCTGGCCGTAGGTGCAGTTCTGCGCCTCGTCGATGACCACGAAGGCGTTGTTCAGGGTGCGGCCGCGCATGAAGCCCACCGGGGCGATCTCGATGGCCCCCTCGGCGATCAGGGCGCGGACGCGCTTCATGGAGATACGGTCTGACAGCGCGTCATAGAGCGGCCGCAGATAGGGGGCGAGCTTGTCCTCCATCTCGCCGGGCAGGTAGCCGATGGACTCGCCGGCCTCCACCGCGGGCCGCGACAGCACGATGCGCGCCACCCGCCCGGCCTCCAGGGCTTCCACGGCCTTGGCGATGGCCAGGTAGGTCTTGCCGGTGCCGGCCGGACCCAGGGCCATGACCAGGTTCTTGGCGTCGATGGCGTCGATCAGGGCCTGCTGACCGGTGGACTTGGCCTTGATGGTCTTCACATAACCCTGATCGCGGTCTTCGTCGGCGCGCCCCAGCGGCGACCAGGGCCGCTCGACCGGCAACCGCCGGACCTTGCTGTCATCGGCGAAACTGTCGAACTCATAGACGCCATCGCGCAATTGACGCTTCAGGGCTCTTCTGGTCATCAGGGCCTCCGTTGGGACATGAAAAAAGGGCGAATCCACGCTGGATCGCCCTGGGGGTGGTGACAGAAATGCTGGGGCGGCGAGGCGCAAGGCCTGGCGGCGGGGTGGGCCTTTCCGGCCGAGGCGGACGTGTCCGCCGCAATACGCTACGCGTCACCCATGGCTCCGTATTGCAGGAGACCACGAACCGAACATCGATCCGCGGCGGGATGCCGAGACGGCGCTCGCCGTCTCCGAATCGCCCGGCTAGACTGATCCTAGCGGTGTTTCTGAATCGTTAAATGCACGATTGGTTCAAATAATGGGGCGGACGGATGACTGTCTATAAATTGGGGGATTTTCAGCCGGAGCTTCCGGCCGAGGATGAATACTGGATCGCACCAACCGCCGCGGTGATGGGCCGCGTCGTCCTGAAGAAAAACGCCTCGGTGTGGTTCGGGGCGACGCTGCGCGGGGACAATGACCCGATCGTGGTCGGCGAGAACTCCAATGTGCAGGACGGCTCGGTGTTGCACACCGATCTGGGCTCACCGCTGATCATCGGCGCCAATGTCACCGTCGGCCACATGGTGATGATGCACGGCTGCACCATCGGCGACGGCACATTGATCGGCATCGGCTCGATCATCCTCAACGGCGCCCGGATCGGAAACAACTGCCTGATCGGCGCGAACTGCCTGATCACCGAAGGCAAGCAGATCCCCGACAACTCCGTGGTGATGGGTTCGCCCGGCCAGGTGGTGAAGCCCGTCTCGCCAGAACAGGCGCTGCGCCTGGCCCACGGCGCGCAAAACTATGTGGAGAACTGGAAGCGCTTCAAGGCGCAGCTGAAGCCGATCAGCTGATCGGGCGGCCGTCCAGGGTGGCCAGGCGAAGGCGCGGCGTTTCGGCCGCTCCGCCGGCGCGGTGCAAACTCCGCAGGGCCAGACTGCGAACCGGGGCGCCCATCAGAGTGTGGGTGAGGCCCAGCGGCTGGTAGAGGCCCAGAAAGCGGTCGCGCTCGCCCGTCGATCGTTGCAGCGGCGCGAACAGCACCTCGACGCCCACGGCGCCGGCCTCGTTCTTGGCGTCCGCCGAGGCGACGATGGGCTCCGGACGGCGACGGGCGTTCTCCAGCGCGGACTTCAGCATCGCCCGGTCATGGGCGTCCCACAGGGCCAGCACATTGAGGCCGCGCAGGTCGCGGCCATGCAGGTCGGTGACAAATTCACCCGCCAATCGAAACGGATAGGCGCCGCTGTAGGTGCGGCCGAGCATGAACACCCGCGGGGCAATGTCGGCGAAATCGGCCGGGCTCACCGCCTCGCGGGTCGGCGCGCCGCCATCGATCGCGCGGCTTCGCCAATACTCTATCAATCTGTCTGTCGTTGAATGGAACATCGACACCGGGCTGTGGGCTCCCGCGCGGCGCAATTCGCCCGCCCGGGGTTCACAGCACGATGCGGGCCAACCGCGGCCTGTTCCACATCGGGACAGCGCCGCGATCGGCGGGGAAGACTGTCGCCGCGGCGGTCTCCCTCACGCACGGATGCGGATCGGAAGGAGTGGCCGTCCATGGCGCGTACATCTCTGTTGGGCTGGGCGATCGGGGTTACGATCGTGGTTCTCGGCGGCACGGCCGCCGCGCAGTGCTGCGCGCCGCCGCCGCCGCCTTGTTGCGCGCCACCGCCTCCGCCCCCGCCCTCCAACCCGCCCTGCTGCACGCCGGGGCACAATGTGAATGTGCCGGGGGTCAATGTGTTCGTGGGCGGGTCGGTGATCGTCAACGCCCAGGCCAACGCCCGCGCGACCGCGTCAGCGGGGGCGGGCTCGATGGTCTATTACGGCGGCGGCGGCGGCTCGGGCGGTTTCGCGCCTCCCAGCGCCATCGGCGTGATCAACAATCTGAACGTCGGCGGCGGGGTCAAGCGCACGGCCTACCAGGCCACCCGCACCAAGACCCTGCGAATGGTCATCCAGGCGGTGTGCATCGACGACCGCTACGTCGCCCACGCGGCGTCACAGACCCGGCCCGACCGGGACATTGACGACGCCTTCGAGGGCGAACTCTACCGCTGCATGGCCGGCAGCCGGATGCAGTACACCATGAGCGAATATCTGGGGAAGGTGGACTTCTCCAAGGGCGAGACGCGCACCTGCGCCAAGGGCGAGGCCCTCTACCGCACCGGCCGGGGCAGCGGCGACCAGGCCGGCGGCCGGCTGGAATGCCGGCCCCAGAAGCCCGCCAGGGACTGCAACGAGCGCTCGCTGCTGCGGCGGTTCGGGGCCGGGATCAAGATCCTGACCATGACCATCGTCGAGACCTACACCGCCTATCGTGAGGAAGCCTCCGAGTCGGTGGCCACCTCCATGAGCCTGGACGGCGGGGTCGGCGGGATCGTCTACTAGACCCGCGCCAGCTCGATCCGCACCCCGAACAGCTCGGCCGGATCGATGCCGACGCGGTCGCCGGCCACGCCCTGGGGGGCGTGACGCACGCCGGCGGCGTCCAGGCGCGCCAGCTCCGCGTCCAGGTCGGTGACGTCGATGGTGAACTGGAACAGGCCCTCGCCCCTGGCCGCCAGGTGCTGGGCCAGCGTGCCGTCGGCCCGGTCGGGTTGGGCCAGGGTGACCGACTCGTTCCATTTCGACCCGGTGATCGGCAGGCGGAAGCCCGCATAGCCCAGGGCCTTGTCCTCGACCGGCTCGGCGCCTTCGAAGGCGAAGATTTTCCGGTAGTGGTCGGTAGCCGCCTTGGCGTCGGCCACGGCGACGATGTACTCGGAAATGCCCACATAGAGCGGGTTGGTCCCCTGTTCGAGGGCCATGCCGGGGGTGACCTGGTAGAGCACGCCGCAGGCGGCGCGGGGCGGCACCCACAAGAGCCGGGTCTCGCCGTCGCGCTTGGCCTCGCGGGCCGGGACCTCATGGGCGGCGAAGTGGGCGGCGGCGACCTTCAGCCCCTCATAGCCGCCGACGTCCACGGCCATGGCGTAGTAGCCCTCGCCGTTGGCGGCCAGGAAGCGGGTCAGCTGGGAGGCCTCGCCGGCCGGCTCGACAATGCCGATCAGGCCGTCGCCCACCGCCACCTCGGCGTTGGAAAACCCCCATTCGTCGCCGTCGCGGCCGTGCAGCGGCTCCAGATCCAGCACCCGCGTCATCGCCGCCACCCAGGGCTTGCGGTCGCGCACGCAGATGATCGGATGGTCGATACGCTTGATCAGCATGGGCGGTCCTATTTGATGGCGATGGCGTTGGGGGTGGAGGAGACGCCGCCCTTGATGTTCAGGGGCGCCGAGGTGAGGAACACCTCGTAGCGGCCGTCGGCGGCGCAGTCGGCGGCCAGCGGCCCCAGGTTCCACAGCTCGCCCATGGGAATGCCCAGCAGTGGCAACAGGTGCTGGTGCAGATTGTTGTAGGTCCCGGCGGCCTCGTCGGGATCCAGGCCGGCGGAGAAGGGGGCCACCTCCACCGTGGCGGTGTCGGAGATCACCGCGGCGATGTGCAGGTCCCACAGCGTCGCCACCATCTCGCGCCCGGCGATCAGCCCCGGCGCCCGCGGCGCGCGGGACTTCGACAGCTTGTCGCGGATCTCCTGGGGCAGGGTGTCGTACCAGTCGGTCCAACCGAATCGCAGCATCAGCACGTCACCGGGCTGCACGGCGGTGTTCTGGTCCTTGAGGATGGCCAGCAGTTCCCCGGCGGTCACCGCGTCCGAGCCACTCATGTTCAGCGGCTGGCCCTGGGCCTCGCGCCAGCGGGCCACATCCACCAGCACGCCGCGGCCGACGATGCCCTTGCGCGCCCAGTGGTCGACCCCGTGCTGTTCGCTGGGCAGGCCGTTGTAGCGGGCGCAGGGGACGCTGGGATCGTTGGCGCCGATGTGGCGGAAGCCGTCCCACTGGCTGGAGCCCTGGGGATTGAAGGCGATGAAGTCGTTCTCGCCATTGCCGTGATGCTCCGACACCGTGACCTGCATGGACAGCGGCGGGCGGCCGAAGAACGGCGGATTGGGCAAGCCTAAGTCCCAGTCGAGGGGAAACACGTCGCCGCGCTGGATCAGCGCCCTGGCCGCCCGCACCCGCTCCGGCGTCATCAGGTTCAGCGCCCCCAGGGCGTCGTCGTCCCCCCACAGGCCCCAGGAGGAGCCGGCGGGCGCTCCCGGCTTCACCGGCAGCTCCGGGTAGGTGGGCAGGCCCTTGGCGACATGGTAGGCCATGGTCGTTCCTCGCGCTTCCGTCCCGGTGATCCTGGAAGAGGGACGCGCCCGGGTCGAGTCCCACGACCGATCCCCGTCCAAACCCCTAAACGCGCGGTTTAACCTCATGCACAGTTGTACGACCGGATCTGACATAAAGGCGTGGCCCGGGCGTCGAGCCTGCGCTGGCCCCGGTGGGGGAGGTGAAATGGGCGTCCGTGAAGGGCCGCGGCGGCGGTCAGGCGGAGCTGCGCCGGGGAACGGGCTCGGTTATCCCCCACCCCCAACTCTGATCGTCACCCGCGGGCTTGTCCCGCGGGTCCATATCCGCCGACGGTGGCGGCCGGGCCGGGGCGGTTGCGGGATCGGCTTGCGGGGCGGTGTACATGGGTCCCCGGGACAAGCCCGAGGACGACGTTCGTGTGGAGGTGACGCCCAGCAGCTTGCCCAGGCGTTGGATGTGGGCCTCGACGGAGCCTCTGGCGAGGGTTTCCGGCTCGGCGTCGAGGATGCGTTCGAGGCGGGCTTCCAGTTCGGCGGTGTCGGCGGGTTCGTGTTCGGTCCAGATCAGCTGCTTGACCCCGGAACGGACGCGGGCCTTGCGGACCTTGGCGCGGGCCTGGTCGTCGCGGCGCATCTGCCGCGCCAACTTCGCCTGCAGGGCGAGCGTCTGGCGGATCGAGCGGCACATCTGGTGCAGGGCGCCAGCGAGTTTGACCTTGCGCTCGGGATTGCATTCATCCTCGGCGCAGCGGCTCAGGTCCCGCGCCACGTTGAGGCACAGGCCGGCGATCTCATTGAGAATGAGGTCGTGACGCCAGGTGGGCTCGAGCGGCTCGGACATGAACGAAAGAAGAACACGGATCGAGCCATCTGTCAAGGGGTTTGTGCGCGACTGTGCGGCGGCGAGGCCGCTTTGATTGCCCACGGACTACACGGAAAACACGGACGGGGTCGCGGATGCGGCGAGGTAGGGGGCGACTCGAATAGGATCCGGCCGGGGGCCGGATCGGGATCAACCCGCAGGCGTCGCGGTCCCTCCCGTCCGTGTGTTCCGTGTAGTCCGTGGGCAAATCTCTTCTGGCGGCGGCGGCGAAACCCCAAAAGGCGTGGTTTAACCCCTCGCACAGTTGTGCGACCAAATCTGACGTAGTTGCATGCCCGCGCCGGCCCCGCGCCCAAATCGGACTGTCGACGTCCTTCCTTGCCTTGGGTGAAGGGGCCCACTAGGTTCCGCGCGCGAATCTCGCCCGTCTCCCGAAAGCATGCATGTCCACCCAGTCCGCCCTTCTGAAGGTGATGTCCGACGCCGCCCGCAAGGCCGCGCGGGGGCTCAACCGCGATTTCGGCGAGGTGGCCGAGCTGCAGGTGTCCAAGAAGGGCGCCGCCGACTTCGTCTCCGCCGCCGACCTGAAGGCCGAGCAGACCCTGTTCGAGGCCCTGCAGAAATCCCGCCCCGGCTATGGATTCCTGGGCGAGGAGCGCGGGATGATCGAGGGCACCGACAAGACCCACACCTGGATCGTCGATCCCCTGGACGGCACCACCAACTTCCTGCACGCCATCCCTCACTTCGCCATCAACATCGCCCTGCAGCGGGACGGCGCGGTGGTGGCGGCGGTGACCTACAATCCGGTCTCCAACGAGCTCTACTGGGCTGAGAAGGGCAAGGGCGCATTCGTCAACGACCGCCGCCTGCGGGTCTCGGCCCGCACCCGCCTGGAAGAATCGGTGATCGCCACCGGCATCCCCTTCCTGGGACACGGCCAGCACGCCCGCTTCCTCAAGGAGCTGCATCAGGTGAGCCAGAAGGTGGCCGGGGTGCGCCGCTTCGGCTCGGCGGCCCTGGATCTGGCCTATGTGGCCGCCGGCCGCTTCGACGCCTATTGGGAGCGCGACTTGAAGCCCTGGGACCTGGGGGCGGGCATGCTGCTGGTCGCCGAGGCCGGCGGCGTGGTCCGTGACGCCGAGGGTGGCGAGGCGGTGCTGGAGACCGGCTCCATCTGCGCCGGCAACGCCGACGTCCAGCCGCTGCTGCTGGAACGGCTGCGGGCGGCGGCGTAAGGGCGCTGCGGCTCCGCCTCACGCCACTGGGATGGTGAAGGCGTCGATATAGTCCGAGAACTGCCGGCGCAGCGCCGCCTCGTCGAGGCCGAACTCGGCGGCCGAGTAGTTGTGGGGCCCGAACCTGTCCTTCGGATTATCGGCGAGGAAGCGCCGCATCGCCGCCGCCGCCGGGGCTAGGTCGATCCCCAGCCAGTCATACAGGGCGGCCACCGCCTGCATCGGCGAGGCGATAAGGCGCTCATAGGTTAGGTCGAAGAACCGCTCTGTGTGCGCCCCGCCGGCGCGGTACGCCAGCGCCCGGCCGAGTCCCTCGGTCCACCAGGCCAGGGTCTCGCGCCCCGCCCGTCGCGGGTCGAAGTCCGCGTAGCTGCGCCGCATGGCGAGCGAGAACTGGCTGGTGATCGAAGGCAGGGTCCGCGCCGGGTCGCGGTGCAGGAAGATCACCCGGGCGTCGGGATAGGTCGCGAAGACCCGCCGCAGGTGGAACAGGTGCGGCGGCGATTTCAGCACCCACCAATCGCGGGCGCAAAAGGCCTGCATGTGCTGCAGGGCGTGGCGATGAACCTCGTAGGCAGGCCCGTCATCGGCTCGCAGATACCAGTCGACATAGGCGTTGGCGTAGAAGCGCGAGTGAAGGTTGACGCTCTGGAATGCGAGGGCGGTGATGAAATTGCACTCGTCCGGCAGCCGCGCGCCCATGGCGTGGATCGCCTGGAGTTGCGCCGGCACGTGCTGCAGGCGCGCCTGAACCAGGGCGATGCGGGGATCGGCGGCGTAGGTCGCGGCCCGGGCCGGCGGCGAGATTTCCTCATGCTCCCAGGTGGCGATCGACCGCGCGCGCGGATCCTGGGCGAGCAGGCCGTGCAGGAGCGTCGAGCCCGACCGTGGCAGGCCGGTGATGAACAGCGGGCGCGCGATGCGTTGCGTGGCGATTTCAGGAAGGGCCGATCGGTCGCGGTAGAGGCTCAATCGCTGGACAAGCAGCCGCAGGATCATCGCCCGCGCGTCCTCAAGGGCCTCCGGCGCGATGCCTTCGTCCCCGACGATGGCGCGGCAATAGACCTCCAGCCCCTCGGTGAAACCCAGACCGCCCCAATCGGCCAAGCCTGTCTGGCGCTCGGCTTGCGCCATTAACCGGTTGGGGTCGAAGTCGTTCGCCGAGATGATCGCCTCCTGCCTAGTGGAAACCCCTTACGCCGCCTCGAACTGCAACGCCGCCAGCCGCGCATAGAGCCCGCCGCGCTTGACCAGGGTGGCGTGATCGCCCTGTTCGACCACACGGCCCTCGTCCATCACCACGATGCGGTCGGCCTTGAGCACGGTGGCCAGGCGGTGGGCGATGACCAGGGTGGTGCGGCCGTTCATCGCCTCGTCGAGGGCCCGCTGCACCAGCCGTTCGTTCTCGGCGTCCAGCGCGCTGGTGGCCTCGTCGAGCAGCAGCAGCGGCGCCTCGCGCACCAGGGCGCGCGCAATGGCCAGCCGCTGGCGCTGGCCGCCGGACAGGCTGCGGGCGCGTTCCCCCACCGAGGTCTCGAACCCCTGCGGCAGCACGTCGAGAAAAGCCTCGGCCTGGGCGTCGCGGGCGGCGGCGCGAATGGCCTCCGGCGAGGCGTCGGCGCGGCCGAAGCGGATGTTGTCGGCGGCCGACCCCGAGAACAGCGGCGAGTCCTGGGCCACCAGCGCCGCGCGGGCGCGGATCGCCGCCGGGTCGGCGTCGCGCAGGTCGACCCCGTCCAGATGCACCACCCCGGACTGCGGATCGTAGAACCGCAGCAGCAGGCGGAACACCGTGCTCTTGCCGGCCCCCGAGGGCCCCACCAGGGCCACCCGCTCGCCGGGGCGGACCTCGAGATTGAACCCCGTCAGCGCCGGCAGGTCAGGCCGGCTGGGATAGGCGAAGCTGACGTTTTCGAACCCGACCGCGCCGCGGGCCGGCAGCGGCAGCGGCTTGGGATGGGCCGGCGGCGCGATGGTCGGCCGCGCGTCCAGCAGCCCCGCCACCCGCTCCATGGCCCCGGCCGCCTTCTGCACGTCGCCCCAGGTTTCCCCCAGCGCGCCGACGGCACCGGCGGCAAGCACCGACAGGAAGGCGAACTGGAACAGCGCCCCCCAGCTCATGTCGCCGCGCAGGCCCGCATGCACCCCCAGCCAGAAGATCGCCACCACCCCGCCGAACACCAGGCCAATGACCATTGCGGTCATGATCGCCCGGGCGGTCATCCGCCGCAGCGAGGTGTGGAATGCGTCCTCCACCGCCCCGCCGAACCGGTCGGCCGCGGCGGTCTCGCCGCCGAACGCCTGCACGGTCTCCAGGGCGTCGAGGGTCTCGCTGGCGTGGCCCACCGCGCCGGCGAAGCGGTCCTGGGCCGTGGTGGTCAGCCGCCGCACCCGGCGTCCGAACAGGAACAGCGGCGCCAGCACCAGCGGGAAGATCAGCAGCACCAGCCCGGTCAGGCGCGGGCTGACCACCACCAGCACCACCAGGGCGCCGATCAGGGTCAGCAGGTTGCGCAGCGCCACCGAG
>CAXNKO010000007.1:0-13518 GCA_964202685.1 Caulobacterales bacterium | reverse complement strand
GCGGCGAATGTCCTGCACCACCCGTTCACCGGGAGATTTTTGGGCAGAGGGTTTTGGTCTCATCTTCGTTCCTTCGTCACTACGATGAAACCAAAACCCTCCTCTGCTCAATACCCCTCATCTGTCTCATAGGTGCTGACGGGGAACAGGTCACCGGCACGCTGTCGTCGGCCGCCTTCTGGCGCGGCGCGGCCGCCCACGACGCCGATGACCGGATCATCTACAATTCGGCCACCGGGGCGTTGATCTACGACCCGGACGGCACCGGCGCGGCGCTCGGCCAGCAGTTCGCCGTCCTGCCGACCGGTCTCAATCTGGGCGCCAACGACTTCGTGGTGATCTGATCCCCGGCGGCTGATGGACTCCCGGCGCGGGTTCGGCCTAGCTACGCCCTCAACGTCTTGCCGGGCATGTTTGAGCTGGGCGGCGACCTTTCCCTGCTGACCAAGCACCTGCGTCATGGCCTGGCGCCCAAACGCTCAAACAAGCGGCGGAGGCGTTGCCTGGCTACGGGAAGCGAGGTTAGGTGCGCCGCTGCCACGCTCCAGACCGAATTTTGAGAGAACCGCCTTGAACGACATCGACGTCGACCTGACCGGCAAGGTCGCCTTTATCACCGGGGCCGGCATGGGCTTTGGCCGGCGCATGGCGTTCCGCTTCGCCAAGGCCGGCGCGGCCATCGCGGTCACCGACATCGACCTGCCCCGGGCCGAGGCCGCGGCGGCGGCGATCCGCGAGCAGAACGGCAAGGCTCACGCCATCCAGCTGGACGTGGCCGATGAGGCCGCGGTGGGCCGGGCCGCGGCCGAGGCTGTCGAGGCCCTCGGCGGGGTCGACATCCTGGTCAACAACGCCGGCAAGCACCTGATGAAATACAACAAGCCCTTCGGCGAATTGCCCACCGAAGAAATCCGCGCCCTGTTCGACGTCAATATGATGGGGGTGATCTTCTGCACCCTGGCGCTGAAGGAGACCATGCGCCGGCGCGGCGGCGGCGCGGTCATCAACATCTCTTCCATCGCCGGCTTTGGATCGAAGAACGCCTATGGGGTCTCGAAGCTGGCGGTGCGTGGCCTGACCATCGCCTTCGCCCACGAGCTGGCCGAGGACAAGATCCGCGTCAACGCCATCGCGCCCGGCCTGATCGCCACCGAACAGGCGCTGGAAGAGATGCCCGAGGCGATGGTTCGCAGCCTGGTGGACGACATGCAGGTCATCCACCGGCTGGGCGAGATGGACGACATCGCCAACATGGCGCTGTTCCTGGTCTCTCCCGCGGCGAGTTTCATCACCGGCGAGACCATCAAGGTCTCCGGCGGGATGCCGCTGGCGATCTGAACGGTCTACGCCGCGGCGACCGCCGCCGCGGCGGCCGGCCAGGGGTCGACGGTGACCCGGCGCATGTGCCGGCGCTGGCCAGGGTAGTCGTTCAGCGCGAAGTGCCAGACCGAGCGGTTGTCCCAGAAGGCCACCGACCCCGGGGTCCAGTTGAACCGGCAGGTGAAAGCCTCGTAGCGGGAATGCTGGAACAGGAAGTCCAGCAGCGCCCTGGACTCCTGCGGTGTCCAACCCTCGATGCGCAGGGTGAAGGCGGGGTTGACGTAGAGCCCCTTGCGGCCGGTCTCGGGGTGGACCAGCACCATGGGATGAGTGAACTCGCCCTGCCGCCCGTCGGCCTCGGCGATGGCCATGGACTTCCGCGCCTGGGAAGATACCCCTGTCGGGCCGTATGCGGGCCCCGCGCCATGCACGGCGCTCAGGCCCTCCAGGGTGCGGCGCAACCCCGGCGAAAGCGCTTCGAAGGCCGCCGGCTGGCTGGCGAACAAGGTGTCTCCGCCGTGCTCGGGGACCTCCACCGCATAGAGAATCGAGCCGATGCTGGGGTGCTCCAGGAAGCTCATGTCCGAATGCCAGCCGCCGCCGAAGTTGAACCGGTCCTCGGGCTCCTTGATCACCTCCATCACCGCCGGATGGTCGGCCATGCCGGCGACATAGGGATGGATGTTCAGCGGCCCGAAGCGTGCGCCGAAGCGGCTCTGCTGCTCGGGGCTCAGCGACTGGTCGCGGAAGAAGATCACCTGATGCTCCACCAGGGCGGCGCGGATCGCGGCGATCACCGCGTCCGGCAAATCGCCGCCAAGGTCCACGCCCGATACCTCGGCGCCCAGGGCGCCCGCGGTGCGACGGATGTTAAGTGGCGGGTTCATGTCGGTGTCTCCGGGAATTCAGGCCTTGGCGCCCGGCGCGTCCTCCACGCCCTTGGGATAGGCGGGATAGGTCAGGCTCACCAGGCCGCCGACGATCAGCAGCGCGATGATCGCCACAAGAAAGCCGTTGTAGGAGCCGGTCAAGTCGAAGAAGCGGGCCGCCGCGAACGGGCCGATGGCGTAGCCCAGGCCGAAGATCGCCATGCCGAAGCCGTACAGCGAGCCGAACCAGCGCACCCCGAAGTAGCGTGACAGCAGGAACGGCAACAGGTCGCCCTCCACCCCCACCGAAAACCCGATCAGCACCGCCGCGGCGAAGCCCCGCCAGTAGGAGCCGTCGAAGTTGACCAGCAGCAGGCAGCCCACCGCCGGCAGCAGGTAGAAGGTCAGCGAGATCCAGCGGGCGTGGATGCGGTCCAGCAGCCAGCCGCCGAACCAGCGGCCGACCACCACGCAGGGGCCGGTCACCGCCAGGATCGCCGCGGCCTGGGCCGGGGTAAGCCCGCGGTCGTTGAGCAGCGCCTGGATATGGATGTTGATGGCCGAGGCGCAGATCGCCGCCACCCCGAGGATCAGCACGATCCGCCACAACATGGTGGTGCGCAGCGCCTGCAGCAGCGGCACGCCCCAAGGCTGCTCCCCCGGCGGCAGGTCGATGGGGTCGAGCTTGGCCAGGGCGCCGGCGTGGGTCTTCGGCGGATAGAAGGCGAAGGCCAGCATCAGGCCCATGGACACCAGGATGAACAGCCCCAGCCCCGGATACACCCCGCGCACCCCGTAGGTCTCCAGCAGCCACAGGGTATAGAACGGGTAGAAGATCGCCGCGACCCCGGAGCCGCACAGGCCCACGCCAAGCGCCAGGCCGCGGGAGACCTTGAAGGCGCTGGTGATCGCGGCCCCGAAGGTGATCGGCAGCAGCATCACCGCGCAGAAGGCGTAGAGGGTCCAGGCGGCCAGCCAGGCCACTTCGCTGGGCGGGGTGAAGCCGATGCAGGCCATCACCGCCGCCATCAGCGGCGCACCGACCATGGCCACCCGCCGGGGCCCCCAGCGGTCCAGGGCCAGGCCCACCACGGTGGACAGCAACAGGGTGCAGATCGAGCTGATGGTGGCGCTGGCCGAAATGATCGTCCGGTCCCAGCCGTAGGCCTCCTGCAACGGCTTCATCATGGTGCCGACCGGATAGACGTGGGCCCCGATGACGGTGGTGCCGATGATCCCGGTGAGGATCAGCGGCCAGTAGCTGCGCCACTCCCGCGCCGCGTCTCCGCGCAACATGATGTTTTCCCCCGGTTGCGCGGATGCCATGCGCCGTCTTTCAATCTACGCTTTGAGCCGATCTAATCAGCGCCGGCGACCAGGGTCTAACCCTATTCGCGGCGCGCCCATGCGAACGGGGGACAAGCCATTGCCGGACAGACCTGAATTCACCGCCTCCCACGTGACCATCTGCGTCTCCGACCTGGCCCGGGCCGAGGCGTTCTACGCCGCCCTGGGGTTTGAGCGCCTCTACGCCATGGAACCGCCGGAGGCGTTCAAACAGCTGCTGGAGCGGCCCGATGCGCCGGCCCTGGCCATGGTGGCCATGCAGAACGCCGGCTTGCGCATCGAGCTGTTGAGCTGCGGCGCCGAGCCGCCGGCCGCCGCGGCGCCCAGGATCGGCCCGCGGCATCTGTCGCTGCGGGTGAACGACCTCGCCGCCGCCGCCGCCCATGTGGTTCGCGCCGGCGGCGCGGCCTATCTGCAGACGCGGATGCAGAGCGGCGGCGGCGAATTCCTGATGGCCGCCGATCCCGACGGCCTGCGCCTGCTGCTCATGCACACCCCATAATCTCAACCCGGAGAGCCCCATGCCGACGCCGATCTTCTTCAAACAGTGCTTCCAGCTGGGCTATGTGACCCCGGACCTGGACCGGGCCGTGGCCCTCTATGGCCAGCGGTTCGGGGTCAAGGACTTCCTCACCTTCAACAGCGCCGAAATGAACCCCGGCGCGCCGGACCCGATCCGCGTCGTCCTGGCCTGGACCGGCGAGGTGATGGTCGAGCTGATCGAGCCCAAACCCGGCCACCCGCTCTACGCCTGCGCCATGCCGCCGCCGGGCGAATTCGCCATCCAGCTGCATCACCTGGGCTATCTGGTCCATGACCAGGCCGGCTGGACCGACGCCCTGGCGGCCCTGGAGGCCCAGGCCATCCCGGTGGTGTCACGCACCACCTCGGGCGAGATGCTGGAACTGGTCTATGCCGACGCCCGGCCCCTGGTGGGCCACCATCTGGAGGTGATCTGGCTGAAACCGGCCGGCCAGGCGTTCTTCGACACCGTCCCGCGCAACTAGACGGTAGTCAACACGGGCGACGCTCGTCCGCGCGGCGCCGGGCCTCGGCCAGCAGGTCGGCCATGGTGTCGTCGCTGGCGGTGGCGCTGTCGGGGTGGTTCAGGGCGGCGCGCAGACGCGCGAGCTGCTCGTCGCGGGGAAGACTGTTCCAGGCGTCGATGTCCGCATCCGATGGTGCGGCGGATGGCGTGATGTAAGTCAGGACGCCGCTCATAGGCAAAAGCTAAGCACGTGTGCGGCTGGTCGCGCACCTGTTCTGAGTCGGGTAGGGCGCGCACAGCAGTTCATGTCTCACCTCCCGGATCGTGTGCCATGGGCTGCCCCCGGTGCGCTTCTGCCTGGTCATATGGGCACCGCAAAAAATCCGTCATCAAAGTCTTGGCGGACCGTCACAAACCTTCGCTACCCCAGCCCGGGCGAACAGGATTGGGGAAGTCAATGTCAATGCGGGCAGGGCTGTCGGCCGCCGTTTCAGGATTGGCGCTTGCCGCCGCCGGGGCGGCGATGGCGGATTCAAACGCATTTGGCTCACCCAATGTGACCACCGCGGCGGGCTCGACATCTGCCTCCCTGGGCGGCGTGACCTTCGTCAACCAGGGTCTCGTCGGCACGGCCCGGCTGGGCGCCACGCTGCATGACTTCAATGGCGAGACCCTGGGCTCGTTCTCCGGCATGGGGCTCGACCTGAAGACTTGGCGGCGAACGGCAGGCGGCTACACGGCGAGCCTCTACACCTTGCCCGACCGCGGACCGAACGGCGTGGGCGGCCTCACCACCACCAACTACGCCGCCCGGCTGAACAGATTCACGCTGACGCTCAATCCCTACATGGGAACCGCCGCCGTGCCGGCGACCACCCAGCAGATGCAGTTGGTGCAGGCCGGAGGGATCCTGTTGCGGGATTCGACCGGCCAGCTGTTCACGGGCCGTGACCCTCAAGGAACCACGGTCACCCGCAACGGCGTCATCTACCCGACCCCGCCGGCCGGGGACATCGGCGCCGGGAAGATCGCAATCGACGCCGAGGCTGTAACCTTCCTCAATGACGGCAGCTTCTACGTGGGCGACGAGTATGGCGCGGCGATCTACTATTTCAACGCCAACGGCGCGCAGATCGGGGCGATCCAGGCCAATCCGGATATCATCCCGCGGGTCAACGGCGCGGTGAACTTCAACGGGACCAATGATGCGCCGCTGTTCCCGGGCACCACCGGGCGACGGTCGAACCAGGGCATGGAGGGCCTTTCGGTCTCCCCCGACGGCACCCGGCTGTTCGCGGTGTTGCAGAGCGCCACCCTGCAGGACAACCCGACCAATGTGGCGGTGCGGCGCAACAACACCCGCATGCTGGTCTATGACATCTCCACCAACCGAACGCCGACGACTCCGGTGGCCGAATATGTGCTGCAACTGCCGGTGTTCAACAACAGCGCCACGGGGACCGGAACGCCCGGGACCACGGCCGCCCAGTCGGAAGTCCTGGCGCTCAACAACACGCAGTTCCTGGTGCTCTCGCGGGACGGCAACGGCCGCGGTACCAACGGCAACGCCAATGCCATCGCTTTCAAGAGCATCCTGCTGGTGGATACCGCGGGCGCCACCAACATCGCCGGCACGGTGTTCTCCAACGGAACGGCGCCGATCTCCACCGCCGCCGCGGCCAACGGCTCCGGGGCGCTGGTGGCGGGCATAACGCCGGTCCAACAGGTCGAGCTGGTCAATATGCTCAACCCCACCCAGCTGGGAAAGTTTGGCATCAACACCACCACCAACCCCAGCACACAGTTCTCGCTGTCCGAGAAGTGGGAGGCGATGGCGCTCGCGCCGACGCTGGATGAGGACAAGCCCAACGACTACTTCCTGCTGGTCGGCAACGACAATGACTTCGTCTCCAGCGACGTCGACGCGGCGGGCGTTCAGAACGCCAACACCGCGCTCAACAGCCCCACGGCGGGCAGCGGCGACAACGACAATGTGGTGCTGATCTATCGCCTGACCTTACCCACCTACATCGATCCGCAGGCGCTCGCCTATTTGCAGTCCGCCGGCGCCGTGATTCTGGCAGGCGCCCATCAAGTGGGGGCGCGGTTTGGCGCGGAGCCGGCGCTGGCGGCTCAGCGCAACCTCGACGCGGTGCGCCGTGCGCGGGCCGCGGGCGTGGACACCACGGGCGTGCGCGGCTGGGGCCAGGGCGGAATCGGCCGCGTCGGCGCAAGCGGCCTTGCCGACGCGGTGAACGCTGGATCCCTTGTGGTTGGGGTCGAACGAGGCTCCGAGCTCTTGCAGTACGGCCTCGTCCTCTCGGGCCTGAAGATCGACGGCGACAGCAGTGCGGACTTCGACGTCAGCGGCCACAGCTACGCGGCCGGAGCCTATGTGGGGGTGTTCGACAAGTCCGGCTTTTACGCCCAGGGCGCGGCGGGTATCGCCAGCCTTAAACTCAAGACGCGCCGCCCGGCTTCCTACGGGCTCTCGGCGGAAGCTCGCCCCTCCGGGAATGTGCTGACCGCGAACGTCAAGTTCGGCTATGCGGCGGACCTTGGCCCTGCGCGCGCCGGACCCTATGTCGACGTTCTGCACGCGCGGGTGAAACTGGATTCCTTCACGGAAACCGGCGCGGCGATCGGCAATGGCCGCGCGCTCGACACCGACTATAGCCGCACCGAGAGCACGCTGGGACTTGAGGGCACGTTCGGCGGCGGTGGATCGATCCGTCCCTCTGTGCGGGTCGGCTACACTTGGGTCAACGAAGGCGGCCCGCGCAGTCCCATCCTGGCCCTGGCGGCGGTGAGCGGGTCCGCCGCCGCGGTGGCCCTGCCGACCGACGAGAAGGATTTCGTCGGTGGCCAGATCGCCCTCGAAGGGGAGGCGGCCGGGTTCAGCTGGCGCGCCGCTCTGGAGGCCCGCGATACGGACCATGACACCTCGGGCCGGATCACCCTCGGCTTCTCGAAGGCGTTCTGACGGACGACCATCTTATCAGGGCGCCTTGGCTCCAAAGGGCCTAGGTGCAACCCGTTTGGATTTGGAGAAGTGCACCATGCGAGCACTGGGAAGACTGGCGCTGGCGGCGGTTTGCGCCCTAGGCGCCTTCGGCGCGGTGGCTCAGACCAAGGCGCCGGCCCACAAGGCGGATGCGGCGTTTGTCATCGCCGTGATCCCCGACACGCAGAACTATATCGATTTCGACAGTCAACGCGCGGAAGGCTTTCCGATCGACGCCCGGGAGGCGTTCCTCGATCAGATGTCCTTTGTGAGGCGCAATCTCGTCTCGCAAGGCGGCGAAATCGCCTTCGTGACGGCGGTCGGTGACGTCTGGCAGCACCCCTCCCGCAATATGGATGCGGCCCACACCGCCTTAGGCCTAAAGGCGGATATCTCGGATGCCGCGCAGGCGCGGTTTTCGGACCGTCCGGGTGGGGTAAACTCGGAAATGGCGGTTGCTCGGGCGGGTTATGCGATGATCGCCAGCGAGTCTCCGTTCTCGGTCTCGCCAGGCAATCACGACTACGACGCCTTCTGGGTGGACCCCCGTAGCCCACCGCCAGGGCAGCCGTCCGGCCAGCTTCACTATGGCGGCCTGGACAACTTCCGATCAGTGTTCGGTGCGCAGAGCCCGCTGTTCAAGGCGCGGCCATGGTACGCGGCCAGCTTCAATGGCGGGGCCGACAGCGCGCAGATCTTCGAGGCGGGCGGATATCGGTTCCTGCACATTGGACTTGAGATGGCCCCGGCCGATGACGTGCTGGCGTGGGCGTCCGGCGTGGTGGCCCGCCACAAGGGGCTGCCGACGATCGTCACCATCCATGACCACCTGAATCCAGCGGGGGAACGCCTGCCGATCCCCGTCGTGGATTTCAAGGCCGTCCACCCCGGGCATAACAATCCGGAGGATCTCTGGACGAAGTTCCTGTCAAAACAGGATCAGATCTTCATGGTCTTCTCCGGCCACCAGAACGGCCAGTCACGACGCGTCGATACCAATGCGTTCGGCCACAAGGTCTGGCAGATGCTTTCGGACTATCAGAACCGCGATCAGGCGCTGAAGGCGTTCGATCCGGACCACAAGCTCAAGGCGCACGGATTCGGTGACGGCTGGATGCGCCTGGCGCGCTTCGATCTGGCCGCCGCGGTCCCGGCAGTGCGGGTGCGCGCCTACTCCACCTACTATCACGCCTATGCCAACGAACTGCCCACCTACGCCGCTTGGTACCGGCCGGCCGAGAAACCGCAGGTTTCCGACGAGGCATTCCTCGCGGAAGAGGATTTTACCCTCGTGCTTGATGATTTCCGGGCCCGGTTCGGCGCGCCTCGCAGCGGGCGTTAGGGGCGCCCCAGCCCAAGCCAGCCTGACCGAATCGGGACCTGAGCCAGGGCCCGCACGACCTTACGTCAAGTCCGGTCGTACAACAGTGCATGGGGTTAAACCGCGAGTTTTGGGGATCGCCGCCAATTCCTCTCCCCCCGGCATCGGGGGGAGAGGCTAGGAGGGGGGCCTTTCCGCCGCACCGCAGCGCCGGCAAGGCCGCACGCGCCGGCGGCGCGCCCCTCACCCAACCTCTCCCCGCAAGCGGGGCGAGGAGCCTTTTTCGGTCCTCAAGCTCACAAATCCCTTGACAGCTGGCCCGATCTATGTTCTTGTTATGTTCATGTCCGAGCCGATCGAGCCCACCTGGCGCCACGACCTCATCCTCAATGAGATCGCCGGCCTGTGCCTGAACGTGGCCCGGGACCTCAGCCGCTGCGCGGAAGACACCGAAAACCCGGAGCGCAAGGTCAAACTCGCCGGGGCGCTGCACCAGATGTGCCGCTCGATCCGCCAGACCCTGGCGCTCCAGGCCAGGCTCGCCCGCCATGTGCGCCGCGAAGACCAGAAGCGCACCGAGACCCGCAAGGCCCGCGTCCGTTCCGGCCTCAGGCGCCTGATCTGGACCGAACACGAACCCGCCGAAACCCCTGAGCTGGAAGCCCGCATGGAGCGCCTGCTCGACGCCGAGCCGGAAACCCTCGCCCGCGGCTCCGTCGAGGCCCACATCCAGCGCCTGAGCAAGCTGCTGGGGGTCAGGTTCACTGTGCCCACCCCCTCCCAAACGTCACCCTCGGGCTTGTCCCGAGGGCCCATGAACTCCGTGTTCCCGGTCGATCCCGGCACCGTCCCGACCCACCCTGCACAGCCGGCGGATATGGGCCCTCGGGACAAGCCCGAGGGTGACGATCAGGGGTGGGGAAACGCCATGGCGACCACCTCGCAAGCCGATCCAGCCACCGTCCCGGCCCACTCGGAACCGCCAGCGGATTTCGCCTGTCAGGACAAGCCCGAGGGTGACGGCCGGGGGTGGCCCCCCGAACCCATCCCCCGACGAAGCTCCGCCTGAACCCCGCCTCAGTCCGCCGCCAGCAGCAGGGATGAGCCGAACACACCGCCGCCGGCGCCGCAGACGCTGACCTTGACCTCTTTCTTCACCTGCCGGGGCCCGGCCTCGCCGCGCAGCTGGCGCACGGCCTCCACCAGGTGGCTGAAGGCGTGCAGGCGGCCTTCGGAGAGCTGGCCGCCGTTGGTGTTCAGCGGCAGCTCGCCGTCCAGCGCGATGCGGGCGCCGCCCTCCAGGAAGCCGCCGGTCTCGCCGGGCTTGGTCAGGCCCAGCGCCTCCATCCACAGAATGGTCAGCCAAGTGAAGCCGTCATAGAGGTGCGCGGTGGAGACGTCCTTGGCCGTGAGATCGGTGCGGCTCCACATCATCTTGGCGGCGTCGTTCAGGGCCATGTTCGGCCAGTCCATGCGCCCGAACCAGCTCTCATGGTCGTGCAGGGCCGAGCCCACCGCCTCGAAACGGATCGGCTTGCGGGTGCGATCGCGGGCCAGGTCCAGCCGCGAGATCACCACCGCCGCCGAGCCGTCGATGGGCACGTCGCAGTCGTAGAGGCAGAAGGGCGAGCTGATCATCCGCGCCAACATATAGTCGTCCAGGGTGATGGGGTCGCGGTAGACGGCGGCCTCATTGAGGCCGGCGTTGCGGCGCTGGTTGATGGGGATCATCGCCATCTGCTCGCGGCTGATGCCGGTGCGGCGCATGTGCTCGTCGGCGTGCAGCGCGATCCAGTTGCAGGCCGAGGGCGCCCAGTAGGGCAGCATCCACTGCTGGAAGCCCTGGGCCACCGGCATGGAGCCGTCGATGAACGCCCGGCCATAGGTCGGCACCCAGCGCTCGCCCTCGGCCCGGTAGCAGAGCACATGGTCGCAGTAGCCGGCGGCGATGGCGCCGATGGCGTTGATGATGCTGGCGTACTGGGCCGGGCCGGAGCCGGAGGCGTACCAGTTGAGCTTCAGCCCCAGGCTGTTCTTGATGTCGGTGGTGGAGGCGGACGAGGTGCCGTGGCCCTGGTGGGGGATGGCGGCGGGCCAGCAGGCGACGCCGTCGATGTCGGCCGGGGTCAGGCCGGCGTCCTCGATGGCGGCCATGCAGGCGTCCACGCAGAGGTCGAAGGGATAGACGGTGGGCTTGCGATACAGCTTGGACTGGCCGACGCCGGAGACGGCGACGTTCTTCTCGAAATAACGGCTCATGGTCGCCTCACGCGGGCTCGAACAGGGGGATGAAGATATCGTCCTGGTATTTCTGAAAGCAGACCTTGACCTTGAGGCCGGCCTGGGCGGTCCCGATGGGGGCGTTCACCAGATTGCTCATCAGTCGGATGTCGCTCTGCTCCTCCAGCTCCACCAGGATCAGGGCGTAGGGGACCGGCACCGCCGGGAACCAGGGCTGGTGGTTGACGGTCACCGCCTTGACCGTGCCGCGGCCGCTGACCGGCACGGCCTTGACGTCCCGCGACAGGCAGGCCGAGCAGGCCGCCACATAGGGGTGATGGTAGCGGCCGCAGCCGCCGCAGCGGTGGATGTGCAGGCGCCCGTCGGCGCCCCCGCACCAGAAGTCGCGGTTCATCTCGCTGATGGCGGGCAGGGGTCTGGGGAGCGGATCGGTCACGCGGGGCCTCTCTGGCGTCGTCGGATGGCCGGCGCACAGTCGCGTCCGGCGGCGGCGGCGTCCACAGCCAATCCGCCGCGGGGCCTTGCCCGGCGATGCGAGGGAGGCTCTGATTGGTGTCAGGAACACCGGGATCAATTGACGGAGGCGGCCATGGCCGAGGCACTGACGATCAACGACCTGCTGGCCGGCTCGACGGAGCCGCTGGCGATCGCCACCCGCGGCTCGATCCGCTTCCTGATCTTCAACCGGCCTGACGCGCGCAACGCCATGTCGCGGGAGATGCGCAAGGGCTACGCCCAGGCCATGCAGGCGGCCGACGCCGACCCGGCGATCACCGCCGTGGTGGTCACCGGGGCGCACGGCTTCTTCTCGGCCGGGGTGGACCTGAAGGAGAACCCCGCCGGCTCCAACCTGCCGCTGGTGCGGCCCCACCCAGTGGAGGTCACCCGCGCGATGAGGAAGCCGACGGTGGCGATGATCGACGGCCCCTGCGTCACCGGCGGCATGGAGGTGGCGCTTGCCTGCACCATGGTCTTCTGCTCCGACCGCTCACGGTTCGTCGATACCCACATCAAGATCGGCGGCTTCCCCGGCTGGGGGCTGGGCGCATTGCTAATCGCCGCCATCGGCGCCAAGCGGGCGGCGCAGATGGCCATGTCCGGCCAATTCATCGAGGCCCGGCAGGCCTATGACTGGGGCATCGTCAATGAGGTGACCACCGAGGCTGGGCTGGTCCCCCGCGTGGTCGACCTGCTGCAGACCATCGGCGGCTATGCGCAGGAGAACGTCATCCGCTACGTGGACCTGAACCGGCGCATCGACGGGGTCGACCTGGAGACGGCGCTGGCGCTGGAACTGGTCACCAACGACAAACGCAAGGCGGGGATCTGAGTGGCGGGGCCGCAACCGCCCCCTACGCCTTCTCCAGGATGTGCACCGCGCTGCAGGTGCCCAGCCCCACCACATGGGCCATGCCGATCTTCGCGCCGGCCACCTGGCGGTCGCCGGCCTTGCCGCGCAGGTGCAGCGACAGTTCGTAGAGGTTGGCGATGCCGGTGGCGGCGATGGGGTGGCCCTTGGACAACAGCCCGCCGGAGACATTGACGGGGATGCGGCCGCCCAGCTCGGTGGCGCCGGAGCGCAGGAGATCGACGCCTTGGCCCTCCTCGCACAAACGCAGGTTCTCGTAGTGGGGCAGCTCGATGGGGGCGAAGCAGTCGTGCAGCTCGCAAAGGTCGAGGTCGCCGGGCGCCACGCCGGACATGGCGTAGGCCTTGTCCGCCGCCAGCCGGGTCACGGTGTTGACATCGGGCATTGTGGGGTCGCGCTCCTGCCAGGGGTCGGAGGCCAGCGCCGTGCCGCGGATGCGGATCGCCTGGCCCATCAGGCCCAGCTCCCTGACCTTGCGCTCGCTCATCAGCACGCAGGCCGCGGCGCCATCGACGTTCACCGAGCACATCAGCTTGGTCACCGGCCAGGCGATCACCTCGGCGTTCATCACCATCTCCAGGGGGGTTTCCTTCCGCAGGAAGGCCTTGGGGTTCATGGTGGCGTGGTGATGATTCTTCACCGCCACCTGGGCGAAGTCGGCCATGGTGGCGCCGGTCTTGGCGGCGTATTCCATGCCGGCCTCGCCGAACACCGAGGGCATGGTGGCCGAGCCCAGCAGCCCGTCCGTGGGGATCGGCCCGGTCTTGGCCCCGCCCAGCAGACCCATGCCGGTGGTCTGTTCGACGCCGACGCAGAGCACGGTGTCATATTCGCCGGAGCGGATGGCGATCCAGCCCTCGCGCACGCAGGTGGCCCCGGTGGCGCAGGCGTTGTTGACATTGACCACCTGGATGCCGGTCTGGCCGATCTGCTGCAGGATGCGCTGGCCGATCATGCCCTGGAACACGCTGCCGGCGTACATGGCCTGAACGTCGGTGACGGCGATCCCGGCCTCATCGAGCGCGCCCAGGGCGGCTTCCGCGCCCAGCTGCGGGGGCC
>CAXNKO010000006.1:0-13836 GCA_964202685.1 Caulobacterales bacterium | reverse complement strand
CGAGGGGGAAGGGTTCAAGCGGCCTCTCCGCCGCACATTCGCGCACAAACCGCTTGACAGCCGGCCCGTTTCATGTTCTTCTTTTGTTCATGTACGACCCGCACGAAACCATCTGGCGTCACGACCTCATTCTCAATGAGATCGCCGGCCTGTGCCTCAACGTCGCCCGCGACTTGAGCCGCTGCGCCGAGGACGAGTGCAATCCCGAACGTAAGGTCAAACTCGCCGGGGCCCTGCACCAGATGTGCCGCTCAATCCGCCAGACCCTGGCCCTGCAGGCGAAGTTGGCGCGGCAGATGCGCCGCGACGACCGGGCCCGCGCCAAGACCCGCAAGGCCCGCGTCCGCGCCGGGGTCAAACAGCTGATCTGGACCGAACACGAACCCGCCGACACCGCTGAGTTCGAAGCTCGCCTGGAACGCCTGCTCGACGCCGAGCCGGAGACCCTCGCCCGAGGCTCCGTCGAGGCCCACATCCAGCGCCTGGGCAAGCTGCTTGGTGTCAGCTTCGCCGTCCAGACCCACCCCGCACGGTCGGCGGAAATGGACCCGCGGGACAAGCCCGCGGGTGACGGTCGGGGGTGGGGGATCGCCGAGCCAATCCCCCGGCGCAGCTCCGCCTGAGCGCCTACTCCCGCGCCGCCTCCGCCGCGGCGATGCGGGCCTGGGCGAGGTGGTTGGCGACCTCGTGGGTGGGGCGGGCCTCGGTGAGTGAGCGGTCCAGCACCTCGCCCAGGGTCACGATCATCCGCGCCACCTTGGCCTCCACCCAGGCCGGGTCGAAGGCTTCGTCACGGTCCAGCGCGCGGATCTCCCCGGCCACATTGATGATGCCGCCGCCGTTGATGACGTAGTCCGGCGCATAGAGGACGCCGTCGGCGAACACCGCCTGGCCGATCTCCGGCGTCGCCAGCTGATTGTTGGCGCCCCCGGCGATGATCCGCGCCTTCAGCCGCGGCAGGGTGTCGGCGTTGATCGCGCCGCCCAACGCGCAGGGGGCGAACACATCGGCCTCCACGTCGAAGATGGCGCTGGCCGCCACCACCTTGGCCCCGGTGCGCGCCGCGACCTCGGCAGCCGCCTCGGCGTTGACGTCGGCGATGATCAGCTGCGCGCCGGCCCCATGCAGGCGTTGGGCGAGATAGGCCCCCACATGGCCCACTCCCTGGATCGCCACCGTCACCCCGTCGAGCTTGCGGCGCAGGGCGCGCCAGACGCAGAGCTCAATGCCGCGGAACACCCCGTCGGCGGTCACCGGGCTGGGATCGCCCGACGCCGCCGGATGGCCGTCGAGGCCGGCGATATGGCGGCTGTGCTTGCGCGCGTGGGCCAGGTCCTCGGGCGATATCCCCACGTCCTCCGCCGCCCAGTAGCGGCCCCCCAGCGACTCCACCGCCCGGCCCAGGGCCTCGAACAGCGCCGGGGTCTTTTGGCTGCGTGAGTCGCCGATGATCACCGCCTTGCCGCCGCCCAGGGGGATGTCGGCCATGGCGTTCTTGTAGCTCATCGCCCGCGACAGCCTCAGCGCGTCGGTGAGCGCCTCCTCGGCGCTGGGATAGTCCCACATCCGGCAGCCCCCGGCCGAGGGGCCGAGCGCCGTGGAGTGGATGGCGATCAGGCACTTCAGCCCGCTCTTGGCGTCATGGAAGGCGTGAACCTCCTCGTGGGCCTCGAAGGCGGGGGACTCGAACAGGGTCATGGGGTGTCCATCCCAGCGTCCAATCCGGCTTAGCCAGCGTCGGCCCGCTTCACAACCCCGCGGGTCTTGACGGGCTTGGCGGCCGGCAGCGGCGTCGCCCCCGACGGCAGCGCCGCCGCGGGATCGCGCAGATAGGCCAGGATGTCGGCGATCACCACCGCGCGCTGCCGGTCCCGGGTCAGCAGGTGCCAGCCTTGCGGATAATAGGCGCTGCGGTCCTCCGGCTTCAGCCGCCGCGCCGCGCGGAACGCCGCCGTCTTGGGGATGATCTGGTCGTTGGCGCCATAGAGGTAGAGGGTGGGCGCGCGGGCCTTGCCGGCCGCCTCGTAGCCCCGCTGCATGGCCGAGACCACCCCATAGAGGTTGTCCGAGCGCGTGCCCCAGATCATCAGCGGATCGCGGCCCATGGCGATCAGCTCCTCGCGGTTGTCAGTGGGGCGCACCTTGCTGGCCAGCCAGTCGGGCGGATTATAGACCTTGGAGCCGGTGAGGCGCGCGGCCAGCCACAGCAGCGTCCTGTTGGGCAGCGGCTGGTTCGACCAGCCCCAGACCCCCGGCGACAGCAGCACCAGCCTGTCCGCCGCCGGCGGCCGGTCCGAGGCGAAGGCGTCCAGCGCCACCGATCCCCCCAGGCTCTCGCCCACCACCACCACCAATGCCTTCGGATACCGCGCCCGCACCAGGGCGGTGACCGTGCGCAGATCCTCGCCCAGCAGCTCCAGCCCGCCCCAGATCCCCCGCTGCGGCGAACGGCCATGGCCGCGCAGGTCGTAGGCGTAGGTGGCCACGCCCTCTTTCGCCCATTCCGGGGCGGCGAGATGGAAGGCGTTGGCGTAGTCGTTCATGCCGTGCACCGCCACCACCACCGCCCAG
The DNA here is from genome assembly GCA_964202685.1 of Caulobacterales bacterium. GTDB lineage: Bacteria > Pseudomonadota > Alphaproteobacteria > Caulobacterales > Caulobacteraceae > Phenylobacterium. The sequence goes on along the minus strand of CAXNKO010000006.1, from coordinate 11,265 downwards.
GGCTCGGCCTCGGTCTCCCAGCGGGTGAGGCCAAGCCGCGCGCCGTCGAAGCTGACCACCGCGTCCGCCTCCAGCCGGGGCCCGTTCCAGCCCAGCGGCGGTGCGCCCGCCTGCTGCACCACCAGCGGCGTGCAGGCGCCCAACACCAGGACTGCGAGGAGGACGAGGACGCGCTTCATGAGCTCAACAATTGGGCTGCCCGGGCCTGAAGATAGGGCACGATGTCCCGGTCGAACCAGGGGTTTCGTTTCAGCCAGCCGGTGTTGCGCCACGACGGGTGCGGCAGCGGCAGCACGCGGGGTCCATAGTCGCGCCAGGCTCGCACGGTCTCGGTCATCGACGCCCTGGCCGACGCGCCCAGCGCCCAGGCCTGGGCGTAGGATCCCACCAGCAGGGTCAGCTCGACGCTCGGAAGTTCGGCCAGCAGCCGCGCGCGCCAGAGTTCGGCGCACCGCTTGGGCGGCGGATAGTCGCCGCCCCTGGGATCGGTTCCCGGAAAGCAGAAGGCCATGGCCGCCACCCCGATCGCCTCGCGCCCGTAGAACGTCTCCCGATCCACACCCAGCCAGCCGCGCAACCGGTCGCCGGAGGGATCGTCGAACGGTACGCCGCTCTCATGCACCCGCCTGCCCGGCGCCTGGCCGCAGATCAAGAGCCGGGTTTTGGGCCCCACCCACACCACCGGCCGCGGTTCATGGACCAGCTCGCCGGCGCAGGCCCGGCAGGCGCGGATCTCGGCCAGGACGGCCTCCAGGCTCATGCGACCGGCGGGTCGTCGGCGGCGCGCAGCCGATAGACTCCCTTGAAACGATCCGGATCGGCCGGCTTCCCGTGGCGCAGAATGACGATGCGGCCCGCCCGCGCAAGGCCTACCGCGGCGCCGCGCACCTGTGGCAAGCGCCGCCGCCAGATCTCAGAATCCATGGTGCGGGCCACATCCTCCGGCGACACCGACTTGCCGGGCGCGGCCTTGGCCAGCAGTTCCAGGATGGCGGCCTCGGGAGACGTCATGCGCGCAGGATCGGCACGTCATAGGCGAACATCCGCCGGTCGTGCGTCATCAGGGTCAAGCCCTCGACCATGGCCTGGGCGACCAGCATGCGATCGAACGGGTCCCCATGATGGTGTGGAAGCTCTCGAACCCGCCAGGCGTGAGTTTCGTGTATGGGCAGGATCTCGTGGCCAAAGCCGCGAATGAGATCGGCCAGATTTTCCGGAGGGGCGAGCTTTCCCTGGGCCTGCTTAATGGCGATCTCCCAGAAACTAGCCACGCTCACCACGACCCGGACCCCATGGGATCGCATGGCCTCCGTCGCCGGCGCGGCCAGCCGCTCAGGTTGCACCAGGCTCCAAAGCAGAACGTGGGTGTCGAGCAGCAGCCGCACGCTCATGCCTCGGGGAATATCTCGCTGTCCTCGAAGGACTTGGCGATCTCTGCGTCAAGCCCGTCGAAGTCGTCCGGAATGATCATCTTGCCCCGCAACGACCCCATCCAAGCCGGCAGGCCATCCGCATGGCGCGGAATGTCGTCGTCCGGCGTAACGGGTGTCAAACGCACCGCGGGCTTCCCGTTGCGCGCGATCACCACCTCTTCGCCCGCCTCGGCCCGTTCGATGAGCTTCGACAGGTTGGTCTTGGCGTTATGGATATTGGCGACGACCATGACTTAGCTAAGCTAGGCTAGGGTCGTGCCGTTTGCAATCCCTCATCCGACATCCCTCATCCGCCCCGCTTCATGGTCTCGCGGGCGATCACCACCTGCTGGATCTGGCTCGAGCCCTCATAGATGCGGAAGATGCGCACGTCGCGGTAGAAACGCTCAATGCCGTGGTCGGCCACATAGCCGGCGCCGCCGAATATCTGCACCGCTCGGTCAGCCACCCGCCCCACCATCTCGGAAGCGAAGTATTTGGTCGCGGCGGCCTCCATGGTCACCGCCTCGCCGGCGTCGCGCTTGCGGGCCGACTCCAGGGTCAGCGCCCGGGCGGCCAGGGCCTCGGTCTTGGAGTCGGCGATCATGCCCTGCACCAGCTGAAAACTGGCGATGGCCTGGCCGAACTGCTTGCGCTGGGCGGCGTAGGCCACGCTGTCGGCGATCAGCCGCTCGGCCACGCCGACGCAGATGGCGGAGATGTGCAGCCGGCCGCGGTCCAACACCTGCATGGCCACCTTGAAGCCCTCCCCCTCGGCGCCCAGCCGGTTGATGGCCGGCACCCGCACATCCTCGAAGATCACGTCGCAGATGTGGGCGCCCTGCTGGCCCATCTTCTTCTCGGGCTTGCCAACGCTCAGGCCGGGCAGGTCGCGCTCGACAATGAAGGCCGAAACCCCGCCGGCGCCCTTCCGCGCCGGGTCGCTGCGCGCCATGACCGTGAACAGGTGGGCGCGGTTGGCGTTGGTGATGTAGCGCTTGGTCCCGTTCAGCACATAGACATCGTCGTCGCGGATCGCCCGGGTCTGGACATTGGCGGAATCCGAGCCCGCCTCCGGCTCGGTAAGGGCGAAGGAGATGATCGACTCGCCGGTGGCGATCTTGGGCAGGTAGCGGGCCTTCTGGTCGTCGGTCCCGAACATCACCAGACCCTGGCTGCCGATGCCCACATTGGTGCCGAAGGCGGAGCGGAACGCCGGACTGGTGCGGCCCATCTCGATCATCGCCAGGCACTCGTCCTCCATGGAGAGGTCGAGGCCCCCGTACTCGGCCGGGATCGACAGACCGAACAGGCCCAGCGCCTTCATCTCCTCCAGCACCGCCTCGGGGATGCGGTCGTCTTCCCCAACCTGGGCCTCCAGAGGCCGCAGCCGCTCGGTGACGAAGCGGCGGATGGTGTCGAGCAGCTGCTGGCGGGTTTCGGCGTCGAGGGCCATGGGGCGGGTATCTCCATCGGGGCGCGCGGCGGCCTTGCGTCAGCGCCTGCGCCCCCATAGGCGTGACTCGTGGCCGGCAACCTAGCCCGGCGGGTGGAGAGCGCAATGGCGGCGGATCGTGAGGACGGCTACGGCCCGATGACGCCGGTGACCCAGGGCGAATGGACCGGCTGGAACCAGTGGGGCCGTGATCCCTTCGAGGCGCTCACCGGGCCCTATTACTGCCGCTACGGCGAGGCCGGCGCCCCGCGCACCGCCCTGCGCGCCGAAGATCGCCACATGAACGGCGGCGGCTTCATGCACGGCGGGGCGCTGATGACCTTCGCCGACTACACCGCGTTCTTCATCGCCAAGGCGGTCCTGGCCGACGGGCCGGCGGTCACCGCCACCCTCAACTGCGAGTTCATCGGCGCCGTGCGCCCCGGCGACCTGGTCGAGGGGACCGGCGAGGTGATCAAGGCCGGCCGATCGATGATCTTCATCCGCGGCATGCTGAGCGTCGCGACCGAACCGGTGCTGACGTTCTCCGGCGTGGTGAAGCGGTCGGGCGGCCGCTAGGCCGGCTCAGTCCCCGGCGTGATCCATCGCCGCCGCGGCCGCCCCGGCCGTCCGCGCCTCGATGGTCGCCACGCCGTAGACCGCCCGCCAGCCCTTGCGGTCGGCGGCGGACACCACCCGCCAGGGCGCCTGCTTGGCCGGCAACGGGCCGCCATCGACCCGGTCGGCCAGGATCACCGTGTCGTCGTGGGTCTCGCGGTCCACCTCCACCAGGGCGTAAACCGCCTCGAAGCCGTCGGAACCGGCCACCACCAGATAGGCCCGCAAGGGGTCGCCGTGCAGGCGCTGGCCCATGGGCAGACCGGCGGCGCGCAGCACGTGGCTGAGCAGCGGGCCCTCATAGGCCTGGGTCTTGCCGTTCTCGGTCAGGTTGGCGCTGGCCCGGGGCAGGCCCGCCAGGTCGGCGGCGGCCAGGGTCCTGGTCGACCCGTCCAGGCCGGTGACCTTGAGGCTTTGGGCCGCCGCCGGCGCCGCGGCGGCCAGGAGGACGGCCAACGCGAAGGCGGCTGACCTCACACCGCCACCTTGGCCGCCGGCCGGCCGCGCATGGCCTCGGCCCAGCGGGCCACATTGGGCAGGGTGTCCGGCAGCTGCAGCTTGATCATCCGGGTGAAGTCGAGGCCGACGAACCCGACGATGTCGGCGATGGTCAGACGGTCGGCGGCCAACCACTCGCGCCCCGCCAACCGGGCGTCCAGCAGCGCCAGGCCCTCCATCCCGGCCGCGAGGTGATATTTCGCCACCTCCGGATTGGGCGGCTCCAGCACCGCCAGGGCCGGATGGGTGAGCCGCACCGCCTTCATCAGCGGGACAGCGACCATCAGCTCAGCCCGGCGCGTCCACATCTCGATCAGCGACGTCTCCAGCGGGTCGCGCCCCATGAGATTCGGCTCCGGATAGCGGCTCTCCAGATAGCGGCAGACCGCGACGGACTCGGTGATCATGGTCCCGTCGTCCAGCTCCAACGCCGGCACCTGGGCCACCCCGGCCTTGGCCAGATAAGCCCGCTGCCTGTGCTGCCCGCCGAGCAGATCGAGGGTGACAATCTCGATGTCCTCGATCCCCTTCTCGGCCATGAACCAGCGCACACGCCGGGGGTTCGGGGCGCGGGGACTGTCATAGAGCTTCATGGGGCCATCCTTTCCGCCGTAAATTTTTTTGCCGTTCCACACAGCCGTCTTCGGTGCGGTTAACTCGGTTTGAAGCCTTCCCGACGTCAATTGCACAGTTGGAGAGGATAACCATGTCCCTGGCGCTGGCCACCCTGGTCTATGAATGGCGACGCTATATGGCGGCGGTCATCGCGCTCGCCTTCTCCGGACTGCTGATTTTCGCCCAGATCGGCATGTTCACCGGCATCGTCCATTCGGTCACCGCCACCATCGAGCGCTCCCGCGCCCAGCTGATCATCATGCCGCCGAAGATGGAGGGCCTGATCGGCAGCGGAGCGGCCAACCTGCCGGCCCGGATCGCACCACTGATCTATCTTCATCCCCAGGTCACCGAGGTGGCCAGCATCGATGGCTCCGGCGCTTCGTGGTCCAACATTCCCGCGCCCGGCGCCAAGAAGGTCACCCAGTACGTGGCCATGCGGATGGTCGATCCCAGACCCGGCGCGGTGACCCTGCCGGTGGACTACAGCGAGGCGACCCGGGTGGCGCTGATGGCGCCCCACGCCATCGCCGTCGACCGCTCGGCGCTGAAGCGCCTTGGGGTGGCGCTTGGGGACAAGGCGATGCTGGGAGGGCGCACCGTGCGGGTGGCCGCGCTGCTCGAAGGCTATGGCGACATCAACCAGGTCACCGTGGTGATGAGCCGCGACACCATGCGCATGCTGGGCGCCGCCGGACGCGACAGTTCCACCGGCCCGCTGATGGTGGCGCTGAAGGACCCGCGCCAGACCCTCAATGTCCGCGACCAGCTCAACGCCGCCTCGGCCGGCGCCTTCCGCGCCTGGACCCGCGAGGAACTGGCCAACGCCAATGAGCGGGCCCTGCTCAAGCAGCAGATCGTCGGCGTGATCCTCGGCTTTTCGGCGGTGCTGGGCATTCTGATCGGGATCGGGGTCACCTCCCAGACCCTGCGCGGCGCGGTGCTCGCCAATGTGCGGGAGTTCGCCAGCCTGCGCGCGCTGGGAGTCTCCATGGGATCGCTGCAGCTTGTCGTCCTGGAGATGTCGTTCTGGATCGGCCTGATCGGCCTGGCCATGGCCGGGGTCGCCACATGGCTGGTGTCGCTGCTGGCGGCTCAGCAGGGCGTCTCGATGATCTTTCCGGCCGCCTGGATCAGCGTCGTTTCCTGCGTGCTGCTGGTGATCGCCTTCGGCTCAGGCGCGCTCTCCATGGGCGTTTTGCGCAAGAGCCAGCCTGCGGATCTGCTGCGATGACCGCCGTTCGCCACGCCATCGCCGCCACCGGGCTGGTCAAGCGGTTCAAGACCGGACGCGCGGAGATCGAGGTGCTGAAGTCGGTGGACTTCGACGCGCTGCACGGCGACCTGACCATGGTCATGGGGCCCTCCGGATCGGGCAAGTCCACCCTGATCGCGGCGCTCTCCGGCCTGCTGCGCCCCGACGCGGGGCGGGTCACCGCCTTCGGCAGGGACCTCTGGAGCCGCAACGCCTCGGATATCGACCGCTTCCGGCTCGATCACTGCGGATTCATCTTCCAGGGATTCAACCTGTTCCCGGCCCTTACAGCGCTCAGGCAGGTCACCACGATCCTCGACTACAAGGGATACTCTCCCAACGACTCGCGGCTGAAGGCCGAGGAGGCGCTGATCGAGGTGGGGCTCGCCGCGCGCATGCACCAACGGCCCTCGGAGCTGTCCGGCGGCGAGAAGCAGCGGGTCGCCATCGCCCGGGCGCTGGCCAAGGACCCCGACGTCTTGTTCGCGGACGAACCCACCAGCGCGCTCGACGGCGAGACCGGTCAGGTGGTGATCCGGCTGTTGCAGCGTGCCGCCAGAAAGCGCGACGCGGCGGTGATCTGCGTCACCCACGACTCGCGCCTGGCCGACTACGCCGATCGCATCATCAGAATTGAAGATGGGCGGATCCTCGAGGATCGCCGCACCAGCCCGCTGGTGTCGGCGCTCCGGCCGCGATCCGCGCAAACAGGAGCTTGAAGCCCCATGCCTGCCCTATTCCGCCGCAACCTGCTCTGGTCGGTCGCCGCCACCGCCCTGGCGCTCGCCGCCGGGGGCGCAGTGATCGCCAGCCAGGTCAACGCCAGCCGTGAACAGGTCGCCGCCAGCAAGGTCGCCATGACGCCAGTGAGCCCGTTTGTCGCCATCGCCAACGGCAAGGCCGACGTGGACGGAGGCGTCATCGCCGTGGCTGCCCGCCGCGCTGGTATTGTCGCCCAGGTGCTGGTCGAGGAGGGTGACGCGGTGGTCAAGGGCCAGGTGCTGGCCCGCCAGGAGGACGCCGAGCCGCGCCTGGCCGCCGCCTCCGCCCAGGCTGAACTGGCCCAGGTCAAGTCGCGGATCAAGATGATCGCGCTGGAGCTCAACAGCGCCCAGCGCGAACATGATCGGCTGCAGGCCCTGGCGGCCTCCAACTTCATCGCCGCCCAGAGACTCGACCAGGCCAACGACGCCATCCGCCAGGCCCGCGCCAACCTCGAAGCCCAGAATGCCGCCGTGGCGTCCGCCCAGGCCCGGCTGGCCCAGGCGACCTATGAGCTCGAGCTCACCGTGATCCGCGCGCCCGCCAACGGCCGCATCGTGCGCCGCTACGCCAATCCGGGCGCCGGGGCGTCAACCCTGAACGTCTCCAACATGTTCGACCTGGAACCTGCCGGAAAGCGCATCGTCCGCGCCGAACTGTCGGAAAGCGCCCTGCCCTTCGTGGTCGTCGGCCAGACGGTGCAGGTCTCTCCCGAGGCCGACCCCGGCAAATCCTACAACGGCAAGGTGGTGCGCCGCGCCGCCGTCTTTGGGGCCCGCAAGCTGCAGTCCGACGATCCCAGCGAGCGCACCGACGAACGCGTGGTCGAGGTGGTGGTCAGCGCTGACGGCGCGCCGTTCCTGATCGGCCAGCGCGTGCTGGTGAAGTTCCTCAAGGCCCCGGGCCGTTCAGGATAGCAGGCGCGCCATCTCCATGAAGGCGATCGCCGCCGGGCTGTCGGGCGTGGTCGCCGTCACCGGCCGGCCCTCGTCGCAGGCCTCGCGCAAGGCCTGATCCAGGGGGATTTCGCCCAGGAACGGCACGCCCAGGTGCTCGGCCTCGGCCTTGGCCCCGCCACGGCCGAAGATATAGAGCCGCTCGCCGCTTGAGGGCTCGATGAAGAAGGCCATGTTCTCCACCACACCCAGGATCGGCGTGGTCATCTTTTTGAACATCGCCGAGGCGCGGCGCGCGTCTATCAGGGCGATCTCCTGCGGCGTCGAGACGATCACCACCCCGTCCAGCTTCAGCTTCTGCGCCATGGTCAGCTGGATGTCCCCGGTGCCGGGGGGCATGTCCACCACCAGCACGTCCAGGGGCGCGGCCTCGCTGCCCCAGCTGACGTCGTGGGACATCTGCCGCGCCGCCGACGAGGCCATCGGGCCACGCCAGATCATCGGCGCGCCTTCATCGACCAGGAAGCCGATCGACATCACCTTCACCCCCCAGGCCTCCAGGGGCTTGAGCTTCTTTTCCGCCTGGCCGAACTCCGGCTCGCCGTCCACCCCCAACATCTTCGGGGCCGACGGCCCATAGACGTCCACGTCCAGCAGCCCCGCCGAGAGGCCCAGCCGGGCGAACGCCACCGCCAGGTTGACGGCGATGGTGGATTTGCCCACCCCGCCCTTGCCGCTGGCCACGGCGATGACCCGCTTCACGTGAGCGGGCCGCAGCGCGGCCACCGGCGGCCCCACCTGGCCCTGGGGATCGGGGTTGACCTGGGCGCCACGGCGCACCCGGGTGACGCCAGGCGGCGGACCCGAGGCTTCCGAGGTCAGCACCACCTGGGCCTTGCCCACGCCAGGCACCGCGGCCATGGCCTGCTCGGCGGCCTCGCGCACCGGCTGATAGCGGACGATCTCCGGCGCCGGCACCTCCAGCATGAAGGCCGCCCGCTCGCCGCGCAGCATCAGGCCCCGCACCAGCCCCGCCGCCGACAGGCCCTTGCCCGATTTCGGATCGATCACCCTGTCGAGCGCCGCCAGGATCGCCGTGCGGTCGATGGGGGCGGGGACATCCATGGGTTGGAACCTAGTATCACTTGCGTTGGGACTTCAGCAGCCTCATATCCGGGCGACAGCGACGGTTTACAAGCCCATCCGGGATAACGACGCAGCCGCGCCGAGACTTAAGAGCCGAGACGCAACCGAAGCATGCCCTGGAACGATAACGCCAACCCCGGACCCTGGGGAACCCCGCCGCAGGGCGGTGACGAGCGCCCGCCGGTGCGCAAACCCGGCGGACCCAACCGCGGCGGCCCGCGGCGACCGGACGGGCCCGATCTGGGCGCGGTCTTCGAGCGGCTGCTGGGATGGCTGGGCGGCATGTTCGGCGGCGGCGGCGGACGGGGCGTTCAGCCCGGCGCGATCGCGGGTATCTTCGGCGTGGCGTTCGCACTCTGGGCGCTGTCGGGATTCTATGTGGTCCAGCCCAATGAGGAGGCGGTGGTGACCACCTTCGGGGCCTATTCCCGCTCCGAATCGCCCGGCCTGCGCTACCACCTGCCCTTCCCCGTCGAGCGGGTGGAAAAGGTGGCCGTCACCTCCCTGCAGCGCACCGATATCGGCGGTTCGGGCACCACCGACGTTCCCGAAGAGAGCCTGATGCTCACCGCCGACGAGAACATCATCGACCTGGACTTCAGCGTCACTTGGCGGATCGCTGATCCGGCCCGCTACCTGTTCACCCTCAGCGATCCAGAAACCTCGGTGAAAGCGGTGGCGGAAAGCGCCATGCGCGAGGTGATCGGCAAGACACAGCTGGAGACGGTCCTCACCACCGGGCGCGGCCAGGTCCAGAGCGAATCCGCCCAGCTCCTGCAAAGGACGCTGGACGCCTGGGGGGCGGGCGTCTCGGTGGTTGAGGTGCAGATCCGCAACGCCAGACCGCCCCCCGAGGTTCTCGCCGCCTTCCGTGACGTGCAGAGCGCCCAGCAAGACCAGGAATCGGCGAAAAACGAGGCCAACACCTACCGCAACCGGGTGGTCAATGAGGCCAAGGGGGACGGCGCGCGCATCACCCAATCGGCCCTGGCCTATCGGGAACAGTCGGTTCGCGAGGCCACTGGCGACGCGGCCCGCTTCAACCAGATCCTGGCCGAATACCGCCGCGCGCCGGGGGTGACCCGCGACCGGCTTTATATTGAAACCATGCAGCGGGTTCTTGCCCGCTCCAACAAGGTGGTTGTCGACTCCAAGGGCGCCTCGGCCCCGATCATCCTGCCCCCCGACGCCTTCCGGCCGCGCACCCAGGCGCCCGCCGCCCAGGGCCTGCAGCCCGCGGCGCCCGGCCCCACGCCCCAACTCCAGACGCCGGCGGCCCAGCCATGAACCGTGGTCTCGTCTCCTGGGCGGTGATCGCCTTCGGCCTGCTGATCGTGGCGGCCAACACCCTGTTCGTGGTGGAGCAGCGCCAGCAGGCCATCGTCACCCGTTTCGGCCAGCCGGTGCGGGTGCTCAATGCGCCCAACGCCCCCGACCCGGGCCTGCACATGAAGGCGCCGTTCCTCGACAACGTCATCCGCTTCGACAAGCGCAACCTGGCGCTTGAGGCCGACAAGGAGGAGATCACCGGCTCGGACCAGAAGCGCCTGGTGGTCGACGCCTTCATCCGCTACCGCATCTCCAACCCGCTGCAATATTTCCGCACCCTGCGTGACAATCGCACCGCCAGCGACCGGATCGAGCGGCTGTTGAACTCCTCGCTCCGCCAGGTGCTGGGCTCGGCCACCTCCGATGAGATCATCGCCACCCGAAGAGGCGCCCTGATGCTGGCCACCAAGGCCGACGTCAGTCGCCGGGCGCAGTCCTCCAAGTTCGGCATCGAGGTGATCGACGTCCGCATCCGCCGCGCCGATCTTCCGGAACAGAACCAGCCCCAGGTCTACCGGCGCATGCAGACCGCCCGCCAGCAGGAGGCGGCGCAACTGCGCGCGGTGGGCGAACAGCAGAAGCGCGAGATTATCGCCGGCGCCAACAAGGAGGTGACCATCACCCTGGCCACCGCCACCGAGACCGCCGAGACCACCCGCGGTGAGGGCGACGCCATCCGCACCCGCATCTTCGCCCAGAGCTTCGGCCGCGACGCCAGCTTCGCGTCCTTCTACCGCTCCATGCAGGCCTATGAGGCGGCGCTGGGCCAGGGCGACACCACCATGGTGCTCTCCCCCGACAGCGCGTTTTTCAAATACTTCGAGCGCGGGCCAGGCGCGCGGTAGACGCTAGCCGCCCTGCCGCGCCAGCAGTTCCCGCACTTCGTGCAGGTCGCGGGCGATCCGCACGCAGAGGGAATGCATCTCCTCGGTGGGATCGAGCATGTCCGGCACCATCACCGTCATCATGCCGGCCGCCGCCGCGGCGCGGACGCCGTTGTGGCTGTCCTCCAGGGCCAGGCAGTCGGCCGGGTCGACGCCCAGGGCCGCAGCGGCTTTGAGGAATGGCTCCGGATGCGGCTTGCCGTTCACCTGCACATCCCGGGTGATCAGGGCCTGAAACCGCTCGACCAGGCCGTGGGGGCCCAGGCTCCCCCGCACGGACTCAAGACTCGACGACGTGGCGATCGCCCGCGGCAGGCCGGTGGCGTCCAGGTGATCGAGGATCTCCAGCGCGCCGGTTTTCAGCGCGATCCCGGCGGCAAGCTCCTGGTCGAAATGACGGCTGACGTGTGTACGC
>CAXNKO010000005.1:0-14325 GCA_964202685.1 Caulobacterales bacterium | reverse complement strand
CCACCTGGCAGAAGATGGTGCCCGGCATGGAGGATGCGCGGTTCCGGGAGCTTGTGGAACGCCATGCGAAACTGCTGCCCCTGTCGAACTGGCACTGGAACCTTGGCGTCGTCGTCTGGGCGGTCAGGCAGGCGCGCGGCCTGCCTGGGGATTTCGTCGAGTTGGGCGTCTTCCGCGGCCACACCACCCTGTTCGTCGCCGAATACCTGGACTTCGCCGCCTGGCCGAAGCGCTGGCTGCTGTACGACACCTTCGCCGGCATTCCGGCCGATCAGCTGGATCCGGGCTGGGAGGGCGCCAACGCCATGGCCTACAGCAGCTACAGCTACGATGAGGTCCGCGCGCGGTTCGCGCATATCGCCAACATCGAGGTCATCCAGGGGCGGGTTCCGGAGGTGCTGACCGAGCGGCCGCCCGGCCAGATCGCCTTTCTGCACGTCGACCTCAACAATACCACCGCCGAGATCGCCGCCCTCGACGCCCTATACGACCAGATCATCCCGGGCGGCGTCATCGTGTTCGATGACTTCTGCTGGTCGGTGGCCAGGGCGCAATACGCCGCCGAAAAGGCCTGGTTCGAACGCCGCGGACTGTCTGTTCTCGCCCTGCCCACCGGCCAGGGCCTGTTTGTGAAGCCGGTGGCCGGCTAAGGACGAAACCACAGAGGGAGGCGCTAATGCTCACCGCCGATACGCCATTCACCGCCGAGGACGACGGTTTCCACCAGCTGACCGACAGTCCCTACGAGACCGAGACCAACTGGTGGAGCTTCAACATCCCCGAGCGCAACCTCGGTTGCTGGATCCACACCCTGTTCCACCCGGCGCGCGAGGTGATCAATTCGCGCATCTTCGCCTGGGACAACAGCGGGGTGTCGCCGGGCCAGATGGCCTATTTCCGCCGCGTCGATGCGCCGATGCCGCGCGGGATGGACCTGCGCGACATCACCTTCCCGGTCATCGGTTACCAGCTCAAGATGCTGGAACCCTTGATGAAGTACCATCTGACCTATCACGACAAGGACCGCGGCTTCGCCCTCGACTTCGTCCACACCGGCGCCCACGCCCCCTGGCGCTTTCCCCCCGGCGTGCCGCCGTTCCGCGACTCGCCGCACCTGGACCAGCTGGGCCACATCGAGGGCGAGATGACCCTGCGCGGCGAGAAGATCCGCATCGATTCCTGGAGCGTGCGCGACCGCAGCTGGGGTCCGCGCGGCGGCCCTCACTCCACCAGCCCAAAGGTCTATGCGCCGGGCGAAACCCGCCTGCTGCACCCCGGCGGCCCGCGCTGGCGCGAGATCGAGCGCGAGCGGGGGCGCGGGCGCATCCAGTACATCTTTGGCCACCATCGCGACCGGACCGGCTTCCTCAGCTTCTGCCGCACCCAGGACGGCCGCGCCGACGGCTGGTGTCCGATGAACGCCGGCTGGATGCTGCGGGACGGCCGCTTCACCCGCCTGGACGCGGAGAAGTCGCGAATGCGCAACCACCGCGACCCCAGGACCGGCCACAGCGCCCACATGGAGGTCGAGCTCACCGACACCGAGGGCCGCACCCTGGCGGCCGAGGGCTTCGCGGTCAGCCGCATGAGAGAGAGCGGCTATGGCGTCAACTCGCTGATGCGCTGGGAAATGGACGGCCACATCGGCTGGGGCGAGGACCAGGACGTCTGGGGCCAGGACCACTTCACCCGCATGCTCGATGCGCTCCGGGCGGTGCGGTAGCGTCCGTTGTGGCAGCCCTTTCGCGCCCGCGTCACGGGAACAAGGCCCGCGCGAACGACATCGGCAGGAACATGCGCGCCGTCGCCCGGCCAAGGGGCTCAAACCCGAATTTCGCATAGAAGTGTTGCGCGTTCAGGTCGATGGGGTCGACCACCACCATGCGGCCGGCCGCGTCAGCTAGCGCCAGGCGCCTGAGCGCATCCATCAGGAGCAGTTCGCCGACCCCGCGGCCCTTCATGGCTATGTCGCGCGCCAGCCGCCCGATCAGATAGGCCGGAACCCGGTCGTGGCGAGGCAGGCCCTTGAGCTGTATCGCGGACAGATCGTCGCGAAGCACCGCATGGGCCGAGATGGTGTAGTAGCCTGCGATCCGATCGCTGTTCACCGCCACATAACAGGCGGCCATGTCACTCCGCTCGTCCTGCCCGGCAAAGCGGTGCATGTATTCGGTTAGCGTAGGATTCTCACAATGGAATGCGGCTCGGTTGTGGGCACGTGACAAGCGCTCAAACCGCAGACCCAGCGGATCTGTCACGCCTCACTGGTTCCAAGCAAACGATAGCGCGCCGCAGCCTCCCTGAGGGAGGCGTTTGGGGTCGGCTCAGCATCCAAGGCGTGCAGCAGGCGGTCGAACTCGCCCACCGTCAACTGTGTCTGGTCGGCGCCGTCGATCACACGCTGAGCTGCTTCCTGAACAACTGACGTGACGAACGCCGCGACGGTCTGGCCGCTCAATGTGGCTGCCCGGGACACGCGATCCCGCAGCGATGGCGGCACCCGCACCTCCAGCCGCGCGTCGCGTCGTTCATTGATCATGGCCATGATCACCTCCACACTCATGTTTCATGTACGGCATTATACCGACAAAGACAACGGGAGCATAAACATGCAGGACATCGCGGGACGGGCCGCCTTCATCAGCGGCGGCGCCAGCGGCATCGGCCTGGCCATCGGCCGCGCGCTGGCCGCCGCCGGCGCCAAGGTCACCCTGGCCGACATCGATCAGGCGGAGCTGGACCGGGTGGTCCCCACCGTCCCCGGCGCATTCGGCGTGCGGCTGGACGTGCGCGACCGGGCGGGCTGGGGCGCCGCCAAGGCCGCAGCGGAGGCGGCCAACGGCCCCACCCACATCGCCGTCAACAACGCCGGCATCGGCCCCTGCCAGAACCCCTTCGCCGACATGGATCCGGAGGACTTCGACCGGGTGGTCGCGATCAATCTCACCGGGGTGTTCAACGGCATTTCCGCCTTCGCCGCCGACATGCGCGGCCGCGGCTGCGGCCACATCGTCAACACCGCCTCCATGGCCGGGCTGATGGCCAATATGAACCTCGGCGGCTACACAGCGGCCAAATTTGCGGTGGTGGGCATCAGCGAGGTGCTGCGCAAGGAACTGGAGCCGCATGGGGTGGGGGTCTCGGTGCTCTGCCCCGGCCTGATCCAGACCCGCCTGGGGGAGACCTCGCTGGCGCTGGGCAACAAGCCCCGCGAACGCACCGTGCAGAGCGCCTCGGCCGCCGGCCTCGAGGCCGACTTCGTGGGCGAACGGGTGGTGGCGGCGATTCTGAGCAACGACCTCTACATCCTCACCCACGGCGAATACCGGCCGATCATCGCCAAGCGCGGCGAGGTGCTGCTGGAGGCCTTCGACCGCACACCGGCGTCCACCGCCACCTGAGGCGTCAGGCCGGAAGCTTCGGCTGCGGCAGGTTGGGCAGCACGGTCTCGATCAGCCGCCGGGTCTGGTCGTAGATGTCCTCGTCGCCGCGGCCCAGGGGCCTCAGGATGAACTTGGTGATCCCGGCGGCGTGATAATCGGCCACCCGCTGAAGGATCTCCGCCGCCCCGCCGGTGACGATGATGTCGCTGAGGTCGCGGGTGGGGTAGGCCTTCTGCAAGCCGGCCCGCCGCGCCGCCACCTGCGGGTCGTCCCCCGGCCCGAAGCGGTAGAAGAAGCCGGCCCCGAAATGCTCCGGGTCCATTTCCCGTCCGCAGGCAAGGGCGGCGGCCTTGATGGCGGCCACCACCGGCGCCACCTGGGCCGGACTCTCCAGCCCCGCCGACCAGCCGGTGCCGATGCGCCCCGTGCGCCGGATCGCCGCCGGGCTGGAGCCGCCGATCCACAGGGGCAGGGGCTTCTGCACCGGCAGCGGCGCGATTGAGGCGGCCTTGTACTTGAACCACTTGCCGTCGGTGTCCACCGTCTCGCCACGCCACAGGGCGGCGATGATGTCCAGCGCCTCGTCGGTGCGTCCGCCCTGGCCTTCCTTGGGCAGGCCGGTGGCGGTCCAGTCCGGCGAATTGAGGTTGCCGATCCCGAACGCCGGCAGCATGCGGCCGTTGCTCAGAAAATCGATGGTCGCGCAGGCCTTGGCGATCACCAGCGGCTCGCGAAAGCCGATGGACAGCACGTTCATGCCGAATTTCATCCGCCGGGTGCGCCCGGCCAGCGCCGCCATCACGCTCATCGCCTCCAGGAACGGCTGCGGCCCGGAGAGCCGGTCCGACTGCCACAGCGAATCCACCCCGCCCGCGTCGCACAGGTCGATCCACTTCCAGAAGGCGCCTGCGTCCGAGAACGGAAACTCCGCCAGCCCCAGTCCCGCGCGCACCGGCATGATCCAACTCCGCTGACTCCGTCTTGCGCGGAGAGGGGAAATGAGGGGATACGCCGGGCTGTGCGTCAAGCGAAGTTGCAGACCACCCCCGTAGACGTGGCGGCCCGCTCTCAAACCGTGCGCGGGCTGTCCGGCAATATACGGACCGCGCTCAGCCCAACTCTTCCCCGGGCTCGCCCGCGGTTACGTGCGGCTGGAGCCGGAATGCCGGAAAAACCTGCTCCACCGGCTTGGTTTCCGGAAGGATGTAGACCACGCCTGAGGTGCCGGTGAAGGCGCCGCGCACTACGTTCCGGTAAAATGCCGCCGAGACATTGATGCAACCGTAGGTGATGCGGTTGTCGTCGCCGGACGCGGATTTGAGCCGCTCAAGGCGGCGCTCCTTGGGATTGCCGGTGACAACCGGGTGCATCGATATCGCCGTGTCGAAGTCAACCCATAGCACGGAGTGACCTCCGCTGGCGGGCCCAAATCCGGCCACGAACCGGCCGGCTGGGGTCGTGCGTTCATTCGGCCGGATGGCGGACATGCGGCGGTCGCCGATGCCCGGCACGGAATCGTCCCCACGCGCGAACCCAAGCAACGCTGGCTCAGCGCCCAGCAAACGCCCGTCTCCGCCGAAGACGAACACCTGCGCCGCGACCTTGTCGACGATCACGAAGGGCAAGCCGCGATTGTCGCCCGAGGCGGTCACCCAGTCCGCCACCTGAGTCGCGGTGACGTTAGCGGATTCCGCGGGAGCCGGCGCCATCTCCTGCGCGGCCGCGCTCAAGGGCGACAGGCAGGCTGCTAAGCTCATCGCCAAGGCGGTGAGCGCCAACTGCGTGGCGTCGCGCATTGCGGTCGCTCCATGCTCCGCAAGCCGATCGTCGCCTTGCTTGCGAACTCTAACGGTTTTGCAGAGGGCAGGTTGCGGGGATTGCCGGCCCGAAGCGATTAGTTCCGCGGCTGCCGTCGCATGGAGCGCTGCTCAAGCGAGTCGAGCCTTGGCGTCATCTGGTCAAGCCGCTGGCTCGACGCGCTCGCGTCAGCCGCGGCGGCCTGCGCGGCGGCGGCGGCGGCGTCGGCGCGCTGCCCAGCGTCCCGCGTCCTGCCGTCTACAGCGTCAATGCGGCTGTTCACGGTGGCGATCTGCTCGTCCACATAATCCCTGGTCGCGCAAGCGCTGAGACTGAGGCCACCGGCCACCAAGGCCAGCGCGAATTGTATGTTCCTGAACTGATTTGTCATTTGAGGCATTTGTCACTTCCTTTGTTCGTCGCGTGCTGCACTCCGGCGGGGGAACACTGAACTCGACGCCAAGCTGTCGGCACGCAGGTGAAACGAGAGAAAACAGGACGGCGCGACGCCTGAGCTTTTCTGCGAAGTGCCAGGAGATGCGTGGGTGTCCCGATTTCATCCAGAACTATTTCAGCAACGATCAGGTCAGGTCTTCGTTCCCGGACGGGAATTCGGCGGGCCAAATTACCGGGCACTCCACTTGACTATCGAGCGCGCGGCCGCGTGATCCAATTCCGTGATCACCAGCTTGAGCGAGGCGATCAGGCGCCCGCGGCCTGGGCCTGGCGCCAGGCGATCTCGGCCAGCCGGGGCAGGTTGGCCGCGCGGGTCGCCGCGTTCTCCGACGACGCCGTGCCGCGCAGCATGCGGCCCTTGATGCCGTGGAAAATCGCCGCGATGCGGAAGAAGTTGAAGGCGATGTAGAAGTCGTACTGGTCGATGCCCGTCCGCCCCGTACGGGCGCAGTAGGCGGCGACGTATTCGGCTTCCGTCGGAATGCCCAGCCCCGTCAGGTCGGCGCCCGCCAGTCCGGCGACGATGTCCGGCGGCATGTGGTACATCATCGAGTGATAGGTGAAGTCGGCCAGCGGATGGCCCAGCGTCGACAGCTCCCAGTCCAGCACCGCCGCCACCCGGGGCTCGCTGGGGTGGAAGATCATGTTGTCGCAGCGATAGTCGCCATGGACGATGCAGGTCTCGTCGCCGGGCGGAATGTGGTCGGGCAGCCAGGCGATCAGCCGGTCCATGTTGGGGTCGCGCCCGGCGTCCGCGTCGGCCAGGTACTGGCGGGTCCACAGCCCGATCTGGCGCTCGAAGTAATTGCCCTGGCGGCCGAAGTCGGCCAGCCCCACGCTGGCTGCGTCGGTGGTGTGCAGGGCCGCGATGGTGGCGTTCATGGCGTCGAAGTGGGCGGCGCGCGCCTCACGGCTCAGGCCCGGGAAGGCGTTGTCCCAGATGATGCGGCCATCGACGCAGTCCATCACATAGAACCAGGCGCCGATCACTGCATCGTCGGTGCAGAGTCCGAAGATACGCGGGACCGGAAACCCGGTGGGCCCCAGGGCCGCCATCACCCGCGCCTCGCGATCCACCGCGTGAGCGCCCTTGAGCAGCTGCCCCGGCGGCTTCTTGCGCAACACGTAGTTCTGGCCCGGGGTGACCAGCTTGTAGGTGGGGTTGGACTGGCCGCCCTTGAACTGCTCGACGCTGAGCGGGCCCCGGTAGCCCTCAACGTTCGCCGCCATCCAGTCCGCCAGCCGCGCCTCGTCAAAGCGGTGGCTGTCGCGCACCGCCGTCGTGCCCGAATTGTCCTCCGCCGCCAGGCTCATGGCCGGCTGGATCCCAGCCGGTCGCGCTTGATCTTCTTGGCCAGCGACCATTTGTGCACCTCGGTGGGGCCGTCATAGATGCGGAACGAGCGGATCTCGCGGAACACCTGCTCGACGATGGTGTCGCCGGTGACGCCTGTGCCGCCCATCACCTGCACGCAGCGGTCGGCCACCCGGAACAGCGCCTCGGACACCGCCACCTTGGCCATGGAGCTCTCCACCGTGCCCAGCGAGCCTGAGTCCAGCACGCCGGCGCACCAGTCGATCATCAGCTCGGCCTGTTTTAGGTCGATCATGTTGTCGGCCAGCATGAAGCCCACCCCCTCGTGATCGATCAGCAGCTGGCCAAAGGCCTTGCGCCGGGTGGCGTAGTCCACTGCGATCTCATGGGCGCGGGTACAGGACCCGTGCCAGCGCATGCAGTGCGACAGCCGGGCCGGCGACAGGCGGATCTGGGCGTACTTGAACCCGTCGCCGCTGGCCCCCAGCATCTGGTCGGAGGAGACCCGCAGGTTGTCGATGCTCAGCACCGCGTGGCCGCCGGGCATGGAGGAATCGATGGTGTCCAGGATCCGCTCGATCTTGATCGCCGGGTCGGGCAGGTCGATGAGGAACATGCAGGCGCCCTCGTCGGACTTGGCCATGACGATGCCCACCTTGGCCCCCTCGACCCCGGTGATGAACGCCTTGCGGCCATTGATCACCCAGTGGTTGCCGTCCGGCCGGCAGGTGGTCAGCATCATCGAGGGGTCGGAGCCGGCCCCGTTCTCCCCCGCCGGCTCGGTCATGAAGAAGGCCGAACGGCAGCGGCCCTCCACCAGCGGCTTGAGGAACCTCTCCTTCTGCTCGGGGCTGGCCACCTTGCCCAACAGGTACATGTTGCCCTCGTCCGGGGCCATGGTGTTCACCGCCAGCGGCCCCAACGGCGAGACCCCCGAGGCCTTGAGCACGATCGCCGTCTCCAGCTGGGTCAGATGGCTGCCGTCGGCCAGGATGTGCGGGGTCAGCACGCCCGCCTCGCGGGCCAGGGCCTTCAGCTCGTCCACCAGGGAGTCGTCCGGTCCGTGGCCGCCGCAGCGCGGATCCTTCTCGTAGGGAACCACCACCTCGCGGACGAAGGCCTCCACCCGCGCGGCGATTGCGCGCGCCGCGTCCAGCCCGACTCCACTCATCGAAATGACCCTCTAACCATTGAAATAACTACAGTCCCGCCGTCGTCAGGCGTGGACGGGCGCCGCCTGGGCGCCGCGCACCAGCCGGCCGGGCAGGGCGCCGGTGGGCGCCCCGTCGCGGTAGGTCACCTGGCCCTTGACGATGGTCGCCACATAGCCGTCCGCCGTCTGGCGCAGCCGCTTGCCCCCCGCCGGCAGGTCGCGGACCATGTGCGGCACGTGCAGCTTCAGCTTGCCCAGGTCGATGACATTGACGTCGGCCCGGTAGCCCGCCGCCAGCAGGCCCCGGTCGTTGAGGCCCACCGCCCCCGCCGGTTCGGCGCTCAACGCCCGGATCGCCGTGGCCAGATCCACCCGGCCCTCGTCGCGCACCCAGGCCTGCAGGTAGAAGGTCGGGAAGCTGGCGTCGCAGATCATCCCGTAATGAGCCCCGCCGTCCCCCAGCCCCAGCACCGTGCGCGGATGCGCCGCCATGGTCCGCGCCGCCTCCAGGTTGCCGTCGCGATAGTTGGCCCCCGGCTGGAAGATGATCCGCCTGCCGTCGTCCTCCAGCAGCTTGTCGTAGATGAACGCATAGGGCGACACCCCGGCCTCCCGGGCCAGGTTGTCGATGCGCTGCGTGGGGTCCGGCTCATAGTCGGGCTCGTCGCCCATCAGATAGCCGAAGCGGAAGTTGGCCGCGGTCTTGATGGACACCGGGTTGGTGTGGGTCGCGGTTTCGCTGAGCAGCTGGGCCTTCAGGTGCGGCTCCCGCAGCGCCTTGACCTTTTCCGCCAGCGGCAGCTCGGCCAACGGCTGGAAGCTCGGGTGGAACACGAAGGGGTGGAACGACAGGTCCAGGCCATAGAGCATGCCCACCGGCCGCGGGAACACCTGGGCGCGGATCTCCACCGCGTCGGTGTGGGACTCCTCCAGCAGGCGCAGGGCGTGGCGCCATCCCTCGGGGTCGCCAGTGGCCATCTGGATCAGGGTGAACGACAGCGGACGTTTGGCCGCCTCGGCGATGCGTCGCATCAGGGCGAACTCGTCGCGCAGGTCGGCGACGATGTCGGGGATTAGCTGATAGACCCCGGCCCCGGCGTCGCGCAGGCCGCCGGCCAGGGCCAGCAGCTCGTCCTCGTCGGAATGCAGGCTGGGGGCCAGCTCGCCGGCCCGGCTGCGGTGCATCAGGTTGCGCGAGGTGGTCACCCCCATGGCCCCGGCCTTCATCGCCTCGGCGACGATCTCGCGCATCCGGCGCAGATCCTCGGTGGTGGGCGCTTCCTTGCGCGCGCCGCGCTCGCCCATGACATAGACCCTGAGCGCCGAGTGGGGCAGCTGGGCGGCGATGTCGATGTCCAGTTCGCGCCTCGACAGCGCATCGAGATATTCCGGGAAGGTCTCCCAGTTCCAGGGGATGCCCTCGGCCATCACCACCTCGGGGATGTCCTCGACCCCCTCCATCACCTCGATCAGCATCTTCTGCTGCTCGGGCCGGCAGGGCGCGAAGCCAACCCCGCAGTTGCCCATCACCACCGAGGTCACCCCATGGCTCGACGAGGGCGCCATGCGCTGCTCCCACGTCGCCTGGCCGTCATAGTGGGTGTGGATGTCCACGAAGCCCGGGGTGACTATCTTGCCCGTGGCGTCGATCACCTCGTCGGCCGAGCCGGTCACCACGCCCACCGCGGCGATGCGGCCGTCCTTGATCGCCACGTCGCCGATCACGCCCGGCCCGCCGGTTCCGTCGTGGATCTCGCCGCCGCGAACGATCAGGTCGTAGTCAGCCATGGCGTTTGCTCCGCTGATTCAAAGTCCTGGGCACAAGGGGCCGAAATGGCGTCGAAAATCAAGCCGCCGCTGGGTAAACACCCAGGGACCGGGGCGATTCCGCCGCCAGGAGACTTAACCCATGCGCGCCTGCGTCTTCCACGCCCCCGGCCGGCCGCTCACCGTCGAGGTTATCGCGGACCCGACGCCGGGCGACCTCGAAGTGGTGGTCAAGGTCGGCCGCTGCGGCATCTGCGGCACCGACCTGCACACCACCCAGGCCGACGCCGGGCCCTATATGTCCAAGCCCGGGACCGTCCTCGGCCACGAGTTCTCCGGCGAGGTCGCAGCGCTGGGCCGCCAGGTGACGATGCTGAAGCTGGGCGATGCGGTGGCGGTGCTGCCCTGGATCGGCTGCGGCGGCTGCCGGGCCTGCCTGTCGGGGGCCCCCAGCCAGTGTCCCAGGGCCAAGGGCAATGGCATGGGCGGGACCACCGGCGGCTATGCCCAGTATGCGCTGGGCGGCGAACGTTCGTGCATCGTGCTGCCGGCCGGTGTCGGTCTCGACGCCGGCGCCCTGGTGGAGCCCATGGCGGTCTCCCTGCACGGGGTGCGCGGCGCCGACATCAAGCCCGGCGACACGGTGCTGGTGATCGGCGCCGGTCCCATCGGCCTCGCCGCGGTCTATTGGGCGAAGCGGGCTGGGGCGCGGGTGGCGGTCACCGCGGCTTCCAATCGCCGCGAGGCCATGGCCATGACCATGGGCGCCGACGCCTTCGTCGCCCCCGATCCCGATCAGCGCCTGCCGCGCCAGGTCGCCGCCGCCCTGGGCGGACCGCCGGACGTGGTGCTGGAGTGCGTCGGCCTGCCGGGGATGATCCAGACCTCGCTGGACTGCGTGCGCCCCCGCGGCCTGGTGGTGGTGCTGGGCTTCTGCACCACCGCCGACAGCTTCCATCCCGCCGCCGCCGTGGCCAAGGAGGCCAGGATCAACTTCGCCGTCCTCTACGACCGGCGCGAATTCGAGATCACCGTCGACGCCCTCGAGGCCGGCGCCCCGGAGGTCGGCCGCATGATCACCGACGTGGTCAGCCTCGACGAAACCCCCGCCGCCTTCGAGGCGCTCCGCCAGCGCACCCACCAGTGCAAGGTGCAGATCGCGCCGGGGTGACCTGTCCAGCCCGGATGGATAGGTGACAGATTCCCAGCGGCGGATCAGGCGTCTCCCGCCACCACCATGCCCCCCGCCAGCAGCTCGCACCGCCCCGCCAGGGCCAGTTCCACCAGGGCCGCGAACACCGCCGCCGGGGCCGCGTCGGCGGCGCGGACGATCTCGTCGCGGCTGACCGGCGCCGGCGACAGCAGCTCGGCGATCCGCCGCCGCAGCGCCGCCGCCGCCGGATCGCCGTCTCCCGGATCGGCCGGGCCCGCCACATAGCGCCGCTCGGGCTCGCGGAAGCCGCCGAAACCTTCCAGGGCCCGCAGCACGTCCTCGGCGCCCTCGCACAGGGCCGCCCCCTGGCGGATCAGGTCGTTGGTTCCCTTGTAGCGCGGGTCCAGCGGCGACCCGGGCACCGCCAGCACCTCGCGGCCCTGTTCGGCGGCCAGCCGCGCGGTGATCAGCGAGCCGGAGCGGACCTCGGCCTCCACCACCACCACCGCGCGGCTGAGCCCGGCGATGATCCGGTTGCGGCGGGGAAAGTCGCGGGCCTGGGCGGTGCGGCCCGGCGGGTGCTCGGCCACCGCCAGGCCCTGGGCTGTGATGCGCTCATAGAGGTCCCGGTGCTCGGGCGGATAGACGTCGTCGATCCCCCCGGCCAGCACCGCGATGGTTCCGGTGGCCAGAGCCCCCTCGTGGCCGGCGACGTCGATGCCCCGGGCCATGCCCGAGACGATGACCTGGCCCGCCCGGCCCAGTTCGGACGCCAGCCCACGGGCGAAACGCTGCCCCGCCGCCGAGGCCACCCGCGCGCCGACGATGGCCACCACCGAGCGGTCCATCAGCCGGACGTCGCCCCGCGCCCACAGCACCGGCGGCGGCGGGTCGAGGGCGGCCAGCTGCTGGGGAAAGTTGGCCTCGCCGCAGCAGATCAGCCGCGCCCCCAGGGCCTCGCCGGCCGCCAGTTCGTCGTCGATGCGGGCCGGGGAGGGGACCGCCAGCTCACTGCCCCGGCCGCCGCGCCTGGCCAGGTCGGGGATCGCCGCCAGCGCCGCCGCGGCGGTTCCGAACCGGCCGATCAGCTGGTCGAAGGTGACCGGGCCGACGTTCTCGGTGCGGGCCAGCCGCAGCCAGTCGCGCCGTTCCGCCGGGGTCACGGGGTGGGGACTTCGCCGCCGCCGCCGATCCGGGGTTCCTGCCCTTTCAGCAGCCGGCGGATGTTCTCATGGTGGCGGATGTAGATCAGCACCGCCATGCCCAGGGCCAGCAGCACGATGGGGCGCTCGCGGTCGAAGGCGAACACATAGATCGGCGCCAGCGCCGCCGCGGCCAGGGCCGCCAGGGAGGAGATGCGGAACCGATAGGCCACCACCAGCCAGGTCGCCCCGGCCAGCAGTCCCGCCGGCCAGGCCGCGGCGATCAGCGTGCCGAGGAAAATCGCCATCCCCTTGCCGCCCTTGAACCCCAGCCACAGCGGAAACAGATGCCCCAGGAACGCCGCCCCGCCGGCCAGGGCGGTCAGGATCGAGGGCGTCGGTGCCGGCTGGTGCCGGGCGAACAGCCACACCGCGAACACCGCCAGCGCCCCCTTGCCTGCGTCCCCCAGCAGGGTCAGCAGCGCCAGGCCCCGGCGCCCGGTGCGCAGCACATTGGTGGCGCCGATGTTTCCCGAGCCGATCAAGCGCACGTCGCCGGCTCCGCCCAGCCGGGTGACGATCACCCCGAACGGGATGGAGCCCAGCAGATAGCCGCCGGCCAGCGCCACGGCGGCCTGGATCAGATGGTTGGTGTCGAACATCGGCGGTCCCCCTGGATTGCAAGCCTAGCCCAGGGGACGGTGTTGGTCACCCATAGGCGCAGCGTTCGACTGCAGCTCCTTCAGGCGTGCGATGATTTCATTGGCATGTGTCTCGAACCAATGGGTGCGAACCACCAGGGCGCCTCCATCGGCGAGCCGAAAGGTGACCGTGTCGGGGACCCCCTCGAAAACAACTTCCGGCCCGACAAGGGCTTCCCCCACGGCATGCAAGGGGACTGACTTGAACCAAGGAAACAACAGCACCAGCCGCCCCTGATCCACGACGAGTCCCTCGGAAGTTCGAAGCAGGACGTTGAGAGCATAGGGCGTTGTCGATGCGGCAAAGACCACCATGGTGATGATCAGGCCCAGGTAACCCACGCCGAACGCGTTCGCCGCCCCTCTCGCAAGGGTCAGGTGGCCGGTGGCCTCACCAAGCCATGCGACGCCCGGGGCGACCAGCATCGGCCATATCCAGGCGATCAGAACGCGCCTCCGGGCGAGACGGCCGACGACAAGGCGCCCTTGGGTCTTCATTCGCCTCGGAACCGCCCGGTGCGGTTCGCCCAGTAGCGCGGGTCGTTGAGCGTTGCCAGGTTTCGGCCGATTGTACGCGAGACTTGAGCGGAAAACGCCTTGGCGTCATGCCAGGCATCCGCGGTCTGCCTTGCGATTTCTTTCCCATCCCATGCGCCCATGTACCCAAAAAGGCCGCTCCCCGCCAAAGCCCCACGATGACCGCCTCTGGCGCCCAGAGCGCCTCCCGCGTAGGCTCCCGCCGCGCCGAGCAGCGCCCCAAGCGCCAGGCCGCCGCCATGCCTGATGACGGCTTCGTCCTTCGGCATTCCCCGGAGTCTATCGGCCTTGTATCCCGCCTTGGCGGCTCCAATCGAAAGCACGTGACCGGCGGGACCCGTCACTTTTTGAATCGATTTTGCTGCACGAAAGGCATCGTTATCACCCGCCAATGCGCTGACGATCGCCGGGGTCAATCCGAAGGCTGTCAAGACATCGTCTGCCTGATTCGCGGTCGAAGCGTAGCTATCAGCCCGATTGGCTTCCTGCTCGCGTTCCTGCGCGGCGTTCAGCGCCCGCTGTCGCACGATCATGGCGTCGTAGTCCGCCTTCTCGGGATCGGGCACGGATCTGGGGGCTCTGCGGGCTTGATCGGACATCTGGTTCCTCATCCGGTGGCGACCAGCAAAATGATACCCTGGGCGCCAGGACTCGTAAAGAACAAAAACAGAACAACGGCGCCGGCCTACCCCCCGTACACCGTCCGTCCCGCCACCAGCGTGCGCAGCACCCGGCCCTGCAGCCGGCGTCCGTCGAAGGGTGAGTTCTTGGACTTGGAGATCAGCTTGTCGGCGTCGATCACCACCGGGGCGTTGAGGTCGCACAGCACCAGGTCGGCGGGAGCCCCCACGGCGATGCGGCCGGCCGGCAGGCCCAGCAGGTCGGCGGGCGCCTGGGTCACCGCGCGGATCAGGTCGATCA
>CAXNKO010000004.1:0-14363 GCA_964202685.1 Caulobacterales bacterium | reverse complement strand
GCGGCCAGCGAGGGCTCTGGAACCAGCTCACCGGGGTTCTGACCCACGGCGGCGGCGTAGTTGGCGCGGCTGATGGCCAGTTGGGCCTGGGCCAGCTGCAATTGCGAGGTGGCCGCGGCCAGCCGCGCCTGGGACTGGGCGACATCGGTGCGGGTGATCTCGCCAACTTCGAAGCGCGCCTTGGACTCCTCCAGTTGGCGCTGGAGCACGCCGACGTTTTCCT
Organism: Caulobacterales bacterium; assembly: GCA_964202685.1. GTDB lineage: Bacteria > Pseudomonadota > Alphaproteobacteria > Caulobacterales > Caulobacteraceae > Phenylobacterium. Next base: position 14,140 of record CAXNKO010000004.1, on the reverse strand, counting down.
GGCGGATCCGCACGCTCTCCTGGTCGCGTCGGACCCCCACATAGGCCAGGATCACCTGGCCCAGCACCTGGCTTTCCACACGGCGCAGATTCTCCCGGCCGCCGAGGATATCGGCCTGGGCGCCGGACACCGCCGCGGCCACGCGGCCGCCGGTATAGAGCGGCTGGGTCAGGGACAGGCCGGCGTTGGCGGTATAGCGTTCACTGACGCTGGTGGAGACCACCGTGTCGAGGATCCCGTCGCCATTGCTGTCCACGAGGCCGCGGCCCCCCGGCGTGCGGTTCTCGTTGAAGGTGTCCTGGATGCTCGCGCTGAGGGTCGGCCGCCAGCCCGATCGGGCCTGGACATAGTTTTCGTCCAGCGCCCGCTGCTGGGCGCGCTGCGCCTGCAGGGTCGGATTGGACTCGTAGGCCATGGCGATGGCGTCAGCCAGGGTCTCGGCGGCGGCCGGAACCGCGCCGGCGACACCGATGAGCCCGGCTCCGACCACGGCGGCCCGCAATACGCCGCAACGGCTATTCAACATTCGGCATCCCCGAAAAAGGCGCAAGAACGCGCGCCCCTGTGACGGCGCGTCCCGTTCTGGAACAGTGGGCGCGCACATTGTATTTTACACGCACACCTTTCGAAGGTGTTTCAATCCGCCTCAGAAGGCGAAACCATGTTCCGCATTGTAACCCGCCATGACCGGTGGGGTTGCGTCAAAAATCTCCCGGCGACCGAACCCCTCCGCCGTCCGGACGTACACAGCGGCCTTGCCCACCGGGCCGTCGCGTTCCACCAGGCCGAGCCTGCCGCCGAGTTCCAGCGCGCCCAGCCAGGCCTCCGGCGCCTTGGCGACGGCGCCTTCCGAGATCACCAGGCCGTAGCCTCCGCGCCCGGGCTGCAGGTCCGCGTCGTCCAGGCGGTCCACCGTCAGTCCCAGGGCCTCCAGCACCGCGGCCGCATAGGGCGCCGCGATGGCCAGCGCGCGCTCGCCCGCCTGAGGTTTGAGCGCCTGCACCAGCTTGGCCAGGTCGCGCGGCTTGAGCAGCCAGCGCCCCGGCCCATAGGGCGCCTCGGCGTCGGCATAGGCCAGATAGGTCATTCCCGCGGCCACGAAGACGGTGCGATCGATGGCCGACATGGCGTCGTGAATCCGCACGTCGGTGACGTCACTGGGGCGCACCTGGCTGTCCACCATGTTCGAGCGGGCTGAGGCGGGGTCGGCGGCCATGGGTCCTCGGGCGCTGTTCGTCCCGTGGCTTATAGGTCGCCACCCGCCGATTGCGCAATCGGCCCGCGTGTCGGACATTGCCGCAGGCTAGACCTTCTGATAGCCATCCGCCTCTCGCGGCGGCCAGCCCCCTGGCGCAACGCCGCGCGGACGGCCTGGTGGCGGAGTGGTGACGCAGCGGACTGCAAATCCGCGCACCCGAGTTCGATTCTCGGCCAGGCCTCCAAATTCTTTCAAGCACTTGCGGCTCGCGTCGGGGGCCCGGGGTAGAAACCCGTGCGGTTGGGCGGGAGCGGGACCTTGGCTGGAGCGGCGGGAACAGATCGTGCGCCGGGGACGGCGCTTCGGATGCCGCGTTCCGATCCGCTGGCACGCAGCGGGATTTCCGGACTGTCCAGTCCATCATCAGAGAGGCGGGGTCACGCCGCCCCCGCCTCACACCCGCCCGGTCACCGGCACCAGCGCGCCCGTCACCGCGCGGGCGGCCTCGGAGGCCAGGAACAGGATCACCGCGGCCAGGTCGTCGGGGGCGACCCAGGCCGAGGGGTCGGCGTCGGGCATGTCGGCGCGGTTGGTGGGGGTGTCGAGGATCGAGGGCAGCACGGCGTTGACGGTGATGCCGTCGGCCTTCAGCTCCTCGGCCAGGGCCTCGGTCAGCTTGTGGACCCCGGCCTTGGAGGCCGCATAGGGGCCCATGCCCATGGCCGCCTTCACCGCACCGTTGGCGCCGATGTTGACGATGCGGCCGGCGGCGGACTTGCGCAGGTGCGGGATGGCCGCGCGGCTGGCGTTGGCGGCGGTGAGCACATTCATCTTGTAGAGCCCCGCCCAGCTTTCCGGGGTGGAGTCCGCCAGGGTCTCCCAGCGGAAGCCGCCGGCGATGTTGATCAGGGCGTCGACGCCGCCGAATGTCTCGGCCGCCGCGCCCAGGGCCTTGGCCGCTGCGGCGGGATCGGCCAGATCCACCCCGCCCAGCAGCAGGGCGCCCTCAGGCGTCGGCCCCGCCGAGGCCGGGACGAAATCGATCAAGGCCAGCCGCGCGCCCTCCGCCGCCGCCCGCTTGGCCACCGCCGCGCCGAGAACCCCGAACGCCCCGGTGATCGCCAGAACCCGACCCGCCATCGCCATTTCTCCCTACAGCCGCTCGATGATGGTGACGTTGGCCATGCCGCCGCCTTCGCACATGGTCTGCAGGCCGTAGCGCTTGCCGCGGGCCTGCAGGGCGTTGATCAGGGTGGCCATCAGCTTGGTCCCCGAAGCCCCCAGGGGGTGACCCAGGGCGATGGCGCCGCCGTTGACGTTGACCCGGGCCGGATCGACGCCCAGGTGCTTGATGAAGGCCGAGGGCACCGAGGCGAACGCTTCGTTGACTTCATAGATGTCGATGTCGTCGACGCTCATGCCGGCGCGCTGCAGGGCCCGCGCGGTGGCGGGCAGCGGCGCCTCCAGCATGATCACCGGATCGCCGCCCATCACCGACATGTGGTGGATGCGGGCCAGCGGCTTGACCCCCAGGCGCTTGAGGCCGGCCTCGGAGACGATCATCACCGCCGAGGCGCCGTCGCAGATCTGGCTGGAGGAGGCCGCGGTGAGCCGACCGTCCTCCTGCAGCAGCTTCACCCCGCGGATGCCCTCTAGGCTCGCCTCGAAACGGATGCCCTCGTCGATGGTGTGCAGGCTCTTCACCCCCTCGGCGTCGACGATCTCGACGCCGACGATCTCCGACTTGAAGGCGCCGGCCTGGGTGGCGGCGATGGCCTTCTGGTGGCTCTCGAAGCTGAACTGGTCGAGCTGGTCCTTGGTCAGGCCGTGCTTCTTGGCGACCATCTCCGCGCCGCCGAACTGGCTGAACATCACCCCCGGATAGCGATCCTCCATGCGGGGACTCTTGGGAAAACCGAGACCGGCCTGGAAGGGCAGCGAAACCGCCGTGCCCATCGGCACGCGGGTCATGCTTTCGACCCCGCCGGCGATGACAATGTCCATGGTCCCACTCATCACCGCCTGGGCGGCGAAATGGATCGCCTGCTGGGAGGAGCCGCACTGGCGATCGATGCTGGTGGCCGGCACGCTTTCGGGCAGACGCGAGGCGAGCACGGCGGAGCGGGCCACATTGTTGGCCTGCTGGCCGGCCTGGGTGACGCAGCCCATGATCACGTCCTCCACGGCGGCCGGATCGACGCCGGTGCGCTCGAGGATGTCGTTGAGGACATGGCCGCCCAGATCACCCGGGTGCCAGTCCTTCAGCTTGCCGTTCTTGCGGCCGCCGGCTGTACGATTGGCCGCGACGATGTAGGCCTCCGCCATGGTCTGCTCCTGAAGTGCTCGCTGCGATGCGAAAATATGGGGCGCACTTCTGGCAGGCGCCACCGTCGAACACAACAGTGAGCGCGCGGCTCAGGCGGGCCGCAGGGCTCCCGGCGCGGCGGCGTCCAGCCGGAAGCTGGCAGGCAGGACACCGGGCGTCGGCCGGTTGCGGGCGAGCGCCTTGGCGGCGCGGGCCACCGCCAGCTTGGCCAGGGTCGCGGGGCGCAGCCCCTGCTGGATCCGTGGCCTGGCCCCCAGGGTGCGGCGCAGGACGGCGTTGGCGTAGATGACATTGGCGCGCAGCAACGCCTGCGGGGTCATGAACTCCATCGACAGCGACACATTCAGCATCGGCCCGTTCTCGATCCGGTGCGGGGCGTTCTGCTTCCAGGTGACCATGTCGCCGGGGCTCAGATCGAAGGTCTCGGCGGCGGTGTCCCAGGCCGGATCGAAGGCGAACTGCTCGGCGGCCTCGCGCAACACGATCCGCTCCAGGGCCTGTTCCGGCACATAGGGGTCGGCGACCGGATAGACCCTGACCCGCTTGTGGCCGCGGATCTGCCAAAGCGACACCAGCGGCACATCCAGGTGGTAGAACACCTGGGCGTTGGCCGACGAGATCAGCACGCCAAGGTCGCGCTTGAAGGTCGTAAGCCCGGGTGAATTGGCCGCCTTGTCCGCGAACACCTCGTCGCAGAGCCGGGCGTACTCGGGCAGGTGTTCGTTGGCCGCGCGCAGATTGAGCCAGATCCGCCCGCTACGCGCCGCCTCCAGCAGTTGGGCGCCCGTCAGGTCGCCGGCGGATCCGCGCCGCCAGGTGGTCCAGGCCACCGGGTCCTCGCCCATGGTGAACACCCCCAGACGGTCACGCGGATAGCGGTCGAGGGTGAAGGCGAAGTCCGCCGAGCCGGTCAGACCCTTGAAGGCCGCCAGCAGCCCATAGCCCAGCGCCTGCGCCAGTCCGACGGCCATCCAAAAGGCCACGCCCAGCCGGTCGGGGGGCGAGGCCGCGGCGCAGATCGACGACGGTCCCTGGCCATAGACGAAGGCGCGCAGCACGGTGTAGCGAAGGGTCAGGCGCGCTGGCGCCGGATCCTCCCAGACCCAGGCCTCCGGCGCCCAGGCGAACCGTGCGCCGGCGGCCCGCATGGCGGCGAACAGGATGGTGTCCTCGCCGCCGATCTTGTTGTGGCCCTCGCAGAACGGCCGCTCCGGGTGCGGCAGGGCGGCGCGGCGCAGCAGACTGTCGCCGCAGCCATAGTAGATGTCGGTCAGACCGGCCTCGGTCGGGCCTTCGCGGGAGAAGAACCGTTCCAGATAGGCGCGATGCCTGTCCACCTCGGCCGGAGCGCGGCCTCGCACAGGACCGAACACCACGTCGGCGTCGAAGCGGTCCTGGGCCTGCAGCAGCGCCGCCAACCAGCCCTCGGGCGCCTCCTCGTCGTCGTCGAGAAAGGCGATGAGCGCGCCCCGCGCACGGCGCAAGGCGGTGTTGCGGGCCGTGGCCACGCCGGGGCGGGCTTCATGCAGGTAGATCACCGGAAACGGCGCGTCCGCGGCGAGCGCCGTCACGGTCGCCTGGGCCGATGGCTGTTCGTCATTGTCGACGATCACCAGTTCCAGGTCGGCCAGATCGACACCGGTCTGGCGGAAGGTCGAACGCATGGCGGTCTGCAGGCCGGCCAGCCGTCGTTGCGTCGGTATCACCAGGCTGATCCGCGGCGCGTCCATGGCCCCTACTCCGCCTCCACCGAAGCGCGGCGGGCCTTGCCGGCCACGGCGGCGGCGAACCCGATCGCCCGGCCGGAGACGGAGAGTTCAACCGTGGCGATGGCGTCGAGGCGGCTGCGGATGCGGTACATGGGGCCGCCCCGCCCGGCGCCCACCAGGGCCCAGGCGCCGTCGGACGCTTGAACCGCCCGACCGCCGGCGCTTTCCGCCGTCGCGAACCCCTCGCCAAGGTCGCGGCTGTCGAGAGCGAAGGGCCGTTTGTAGTGATCGTGTCCAGGTCCCAGGTCATAGGTCGCAAGACCCAGGCCGGGCATGGCGGCGATGGCGCGGGGGATGAACAGCTGACCGGGGGACCAGGCCGCGAGCTCGGGGTCGAGGGAGGCGATCCAGGGATGGTAGACGCCGCCCAGCCTGACCCCGAAGTGGCCGGCGACCAGCCGGTCCCCCGCATAGAGGCTGATCATCAGGCCGCGGAACTCGCCCTGGTCGCGGGCGAACAGGTTCGAAAGCAGGTCCCGGGTCCAGGCCGGCCGCAGGAAATCGTTGGCGCCGGTGCGGAACAGTTGATCCGACTTCCAGGCCAGGAGCCGGTCGAAGGCCTCGCGGGAGGGGTCCGGCGCGACGATGCGCAAGGGCCCGACCTCGCGATCCAGCTTGTGGTCGAGACGGCGGTAATTCTTGAACCGCTTCGGACTGGCGACCCGCAGCGCCTCCAGATAGGCCTCGGCCGAGCCGTCGAGGTTGACGACGAAGGCCTCACGACGCGCGGCGACGCAGCCGGCGAAGGCGTCGAAGGGATCGACCAGCCCGGAGAACCGGAAGGCGTTGAGATCGGCGGCGGCGAGCGCCGGGCCGGCGGCCAGGCCGCGTTCGCCCACCAGGGCGTGGTAGTCCGACAGCGGCGCGCCGATGGCCCGCGCGAGGCCGCCCGGCCGCCGATGGTGGGGCAGAAAGCCCGTGGCGCGTCCGTCCTGACGCCAGATGGCCACCCGCGCATCGTCACGCACCTCGGCCACCGCCTGGGCGAAATCGGGCCCCAACAGCGGACTGGCGAACGCCGGCTCCGCCGCACAAAACGCCCGCCAGGCGTCGGCGTCGACCGGAGCAAGTTGGGCTGGATGGATCGTCTCGGCGCGTAACATCGCGACAGTGTTAGGCCGCAACCCGTTAGGGATTGGCAAATCCCGCCGCGAAAGCCTCGATCACCCCGGCCCTACTTGGCCTTCGGCGCCCAGGAGCTGCAGCGGGCGGCGGCGGACACCGGGCCGTTCAGCAGCGTACACTTGCCGCAGCCTGGGCTTTCCGACGCGTAGAAGGCGCAGCCGCCGCACAGTTTCGCCGCGTCGGTCGACGGCGCCTCATAGCGCAGGGACTTTCGCATGCTGAGTTCGGAGGCGGACAGGTCGTCCTCGCTGACGCATTGCTCGGCCCGGGCGCCCGCGGCCAAGGCCGCCAAGGGCGCGGCCAGGGCCAGCGCCACCACCCGGCGGCGATTCAACGGGCCAAGTCTCCGATATCTGGGCGTCTCGATCATGCGGCTCTCCCGAGCAGGCTCCGTGCCATGCCACCTTATGACCCCGCGGACCGGCGAGATCAAACCGCGTCGCATGCAGGGCGATTGACGACGGCGCGCAGATGGGCCTTCTGGTAGGTCATCGGACGCGGGATCGACGGCGCAAGCGGCGCGGTGGATCGAACAGGGAGAATGGCGATGTTGGCGCCTGTGGTCACCGAACAGGAAGCGTTCCGCGAGGAGGTCAAGGCCTTCCTGCAGGCCCACTGGCTGGGCGCGGCGGAACGCAATGTGGCCGCGTTTCGTCAGAAGGCTGTGGAGGCCGGCTATGTCTATCGCGCCATCCCGAAGGAATATGGCGGCGCGGGCCAGGCGCCCGACCCGGTCAAGGCCCATGTCATCCGCGAGGAGTTCGACCGGGTCCGCGCGCCCCGCGAAGTCGGCGGCAACGGGCCGGGCCTGCTGGTCCCCACCCTGCTGGCCTGCGGCGAGGAGTGGCAGAAGCAGATGTTCGTGCCCAAGACCCTCAGCGGCGAATATCGCTGGGCCCAGGGCTACTCGGAGCCGGGCGCCGGCTCGGACCTGGCCAACATCCGCACCACCGCGGTGCTGGAGGGCGACGAGTGGGTGATCAACGGCCAGAAGGTGTGGACCTCGGACGCCCACAACTCGATCTACATGTTCATCCTGGTGCGCAGCGAGCCGGAGGCGCCCAAGCACCAGGGAATTTCCTACCTGCTGGTGGACATGCGCCAGCCCGGGGTGACGGTGCGGCCGCTGAAGCAGATCACCGGCGAGGCCCACTTCAACGAGATCTTCCTCGACAACGCCCGCACGCCCAAGGATTGGATCGTCGGCGAGCGCGGCAAGGGCTGGATCGTCTCGCGCACCACCCTGGTGCATGAGCGCAATACCGTCGGCGCCTCGATGGGCTCGGACCATCTGTTCAACCAGGTGCTGAAACTGGCCCGCACCACCGAGCTGAACGGCCGGCCGGCCATCGAGGACCCGCTGATCCGCGACGAGCTGGGCCGCATCTATGCAAGGGTCTCCGCCCACCGGGCGGCGGGCCAGCACGCCCAGAACCTGGCGGCGGCGGGCCGCGAGGGCGCGCCGGCGGCGGGGGGCTTCACCAAGCTCTACGGCAGCGCCATCTCCGAGAGCATCGGCCTGGTGGCGCAGCGGATCATGGCCGACCACGCCATGGCCGAGCCGGTGGAGAACCACGCCGGTCCGGGGCGCTGGGTGCGCCAGTATCTGAACTCCATCGCCGCCCAGCTCGGCGGCGGCACCTCCAACATGCAGCGCAACCAGATCGCCGAGCGCGCCCTCGGCCTCCCCCGCGATTGAGCCCAAACGGTAACCGACCATGGATTTCGCACTTTCCGACGACCAGCTGGCGTTCATCGACCAGGTGGACCGCTATCTCCGCGACAACTGCCCGGCCGAGCGGCTGCACAAGGCCTTCGACGGCAATGAGGCCATCGCCGGAGAAATCTTCAGCGGGCTGATGGCGCTGGGTCTGGGCGGCCTGCTGGTCCCCGAGGCCCATGACGGCCTGGGGCTTGGCCTCTTGGAGGCGGCCACCATCTGCGAGCGCCTGGGCTGGGCCGGGGCGCCGGGACCGCTGGCCTCGCACCTGCTGGCGACCCTGGCCATCGCCCAGGCCGGCTCCGAGGCCCAGAAGGCCCGCTGGCTGCCGGCCATGGCCAGCGGCGAGACCGTGGGCACGGTGGCGCTTATGGAGGGATCCGCCTGGGGTCCCGAGGGCTGGAAGCTCACCGCCGCCCCGCGGCTGACCGGGGTCAAGGACTATGTGATGGGGCTGAAGGAGGCCCAGGTCATCGTGGTCAGCCTGGCCGACGGCCAGCTGGCCCTGGTGGAGGCCGACGCCCCCGGCGTCTCCACATCGCCCTGGGTGTCCACCGACCGCACCCGTCCGGTGGGGCAGCTGGTGCTGGACAACGTCGCCGCCGAGGTGATGCCCGGAACCTATGGCGCCGAGCTGCTCGACGCCGCCCTGACCCTGGCCGCCGCCGACTCCCACGGCGCCTCGGCGCGGATGGTCGAGGACATCGTCGAATATTCCAAGACCCGGGTGCAGTTCGACCGCACCATCGCCAGCTTCCAGGCGGTGAAGCACAAGCTGGCCGACCTGGCCACGGCGGTGGAGCCGAACGGGCCGCTGTACCGCCAGACCGCGGCGATCTTCGACCAGACCCCGGACCAGGCCCCCCACGCCGCGGCCCTGGCCAAGGCCCACATCACCGAGACAGCGTCCCACGTCTGCCGCATCGCCACCGAGTCCTATGGCGGCATTGGCTACACCTGGGAGCATTCGGCCCACATCTGGCTGCGCCGGGCGATGTTCAACTACGCCTGGATGGGGGCGCCGGCGGTGCACCGGGCGCGGGCGGCGGATCTGGCGGGGTGGTGAGGGCCCCCAACCAACCCCGCAAACGGCTTCGAAAAGTCAGAACGCGTGGTTTAACCCCTCGCACAGTTGCGCGACCGCTTCTGACGTAGGCGCGTGGCGGCGTGACGGGCACGCCACGATCACACACGCGGAGGACGCTATGACCATCACCGGCGGCTGCCATTGCGGCAAGATTCGGTATGAGGCCTCGGGCAAGCCGCTCAACAGTGCGCTTTGCCATTGCACGGACTGCCGCCGCCATGCCGGCGCGCCGATGGTCGGCTGGGCGATTTACCCGCGGGGCAAGGTGAAGATCACCCAGGGAAAGCCGAAGACCTATGCGTCGTCAGCGGATGGCCGGCGGCAATTCTGCAGCGATTGCGGGACCGGCCTATTCTACACAAATGACGCCGCCATGCTGGGCGTGATCGACATCCAGAGCGCCACCTATGACGATCCAGACGCGCTGGCGCCCGAGGCGCACATTCAGGTGGCCGAGCGCATCGGCTGGATGGCGCATGCACACGAATTGCCGACTTTCGACCGCTTTCCGCCGGGGGCGTGAGTTCGGTCGTGGGGCCAGCCTCAGCCGCTGGCCAGCATCGTCGCGAAAGCCAGCCAGGCCGGGCTGTGGTAGGCTCACATGACCGCTATGTGCAGGGCCGCCATCACCGCCGCGGCTGCCAGGTAGGCGGGGTGGACGCGCCCGTGGGTCTTCCAGTCATAGGCCGCGCACACCGCCAGCAGCAGCTCGGCGATGGTCAGGGAAATCGACGTGCCGTGCTGGGGGATTCCGGCCGCAACCACCAGCCGATGGGTCGCCGGCGGGGTCATCATGAAGAACGACGCCAGCATCAGCCGCTTGTGCCAATCGCTGCGGCGGCGGTTCCAGACGGCGAGGCCGAACACCCCCACCAGACCCAGCAGGGCCAGCATCGGCAGGGCCATGAACGACAGCGGCGGCGGTGAGCCGGGCGGCGCATGGCCAAGCCGGCCGGCGGTGACCGCTGTCGAGAACGCCAGCGACACCATCGACCCGAACAGGATCACCGCCAGGATGCCGAGTTGGCGATGTAGCGCCGGGCGCCGATAGCGGATCAAGCCCGCCTGGGCGACGAAAACCGCCATCCAGGCCGTGAACACCACCCCATGGGTCATGGTCAGCCGCGACAGCGGCGGCGGCGCGTGGATCACCGACTTGAGGTAGAACGAGGGCGCAAACCCCGCCAGCAGCAGCAACGCGGCGACGACCGCCATCGCCAGATAGAAGCCGGCGTCCGAACTCCAGGTCTCGCCGCCGCCGCTCTCGGCTTTCGCCGCTGCGCTCGCCAGTGATGCATCCGCCACATCGCCCATTTGAGCCCCCGTCTAGTCCGCGTGACGAAGGATGCCATCGCGACTTTCACGATGCAATGCGGTGGTGAGGGTGGTCTGGTTGCTAAGATGTCCGGGGAAATCGGGGGCGCGCGACATTTCGACTGGGCGGCCATCAGGACTTCATTGCTTGGCGCAGATCAAGGAGGTTTGGTGTGTCGGGCGGCTCCACCTACCCTGCAGATCCCCGGGCGGCGGCGGCCGGAACTGGCCTTAAATTTCATGGCGGCCAGTCTGCCTGCGGCCCCGGCGAACTCAAGGACCGGCCGCAGGCCGGCCTGCGGCGCGCCGAAGAGCGCGTCCTTCGCCGGGACCGCAGGCTCGCAATCAACCATGAAGTTTAGGGCAAGGGGTATCCCCAAAGGGGATGGAATCGACCGTCGATCCGACGATAAGCTATGGAAATCATGAGTGAATATGTATCACGTCCCTTTAACTCCCTAGATATTATTATTTGATGTTGTCATCACTTTTTGGAGCAGCGTGTGCAAGAGTATTTTGTGCTCGATTAAATTGATGTTCGCTAAATCTGGCTCTACCCTTCCGTCGAAGCTGCACCACATCCATTAGATCGCGCATCACCAATTCGATGCGCGCCAAATATTGAGAGATTTGACTAGCCTTTACCTCGGATTCTTCTCCTATTGAGAGATCTAAAAATGAGTTATATTCTTTCCATATTGTGTAAAGATGATGCACAATAGATCGTATCGGCTCCACGTCTGGACTAGACTGTCCATATTCAGAAACAATTTCAATTATAGTTCGAACAAGTTCCTTAGGGACATTCCGTTCAGAGCTCATTAACGTCTGCGATTGTTGCCGCGTTAAAACCAACAACTCCTCTAATATTCGAGACGTATCATCATCAGGATTTTTTTGCGGAATTGGATTTTCGTTAACCGTATGTATAATCGGTTCTATATCTTTCGACAACTCCACCCAAAGAGCATTGTGCATTTTCTCAAGTCTCGCTTCAGGAAGAGATTCTATACCTGAGCATGCATTAATACTTTTGAGAAGTCTTAAAATATCATCGCTGTTGAATACTGTGACCTGAAATTGGGAAAGTGGCGTTCCGATGTCGGACGGCTTGAGTCCGCATAACAAGGGAGCAAGCTTAGAATCGCCAACAACCTTCGCCAGAGCGCCGGATTCAAAATAAATCCAAGATGAATCCAAATTATCTGGCGTTAGAACTACAATACCTACCGCTGTATCCTCAAGTTCGTTGGCAATACTGCTGGCCCAACGGGTTCCCTTATCGATAGATTCAGATGACATATAGGGCTGCACACTCTGCAACACCATCGGTAACCAGTCGTATAACTTAGCGGCAATGCTACGACTTGCCTCGCCTGACCAACTGATAAAGACCTTCATGCCTGCCCCCGTAGCAATCCCTTGCGACCTTAGCGCTACCTTGGGTGGATTTGCAACAACATGGCAAGCTGTCTCAAACCTCCCGTTGTGGCTCTACGTCACGAACCCATGAACAGAATTCTCAAGTCGCGTTGTGGTGATTCATTCGCCCGAGAATGAGGATTGATATGCAATCGCGGACACACGCTTCAATGCAGGCCCCCTGCCCCCCCCTATGACGGCCCAAACGCCAGCCCTTCGTTCAGGGTCCAGGTCCCCGTTGTCCCGCGCACCCAGCCGCTGGACGCCCAGGTGCCGCCGTCCACCGGCATGGTGACGCCGGTGACGTAGCGGGCCATGGGGGAGGCCAGGAACACCACCACGTCGCCACACTCGGCGATGTCGCCCTCGTGGCCCAGCGGGATCAGGCGGTTGAAGGCGTCGGTCTGGTCGGGGCTGCGCTGGATCCACTGGCTCTCGTCCACCGGGCCGGTGCGGTTGCCGTGGTTGCCGGGGGTGACGGTGTGGTCGGGGGCGATGCAGTTGACGCGGATCCGGTGCTGCGACAGCTCCAGCGCCATGGTGCGGGTGAAGTTGAGCATGCCGGCCTTGCAGGCGGCGTAGACGGCGAAGTTGGGGGCGGCGCGGGAGCCCTCGATGGAGGCCACATTGACGATCGAGCCGCCGCAGCCGCCGCGGGTCATGATCGGTACCACCGCCGAGGTGGCGGCGAACATGCTGATCAGATTGATGTCCACGTGGCGGCGCCAGCTGCGCTCGGACTGCTCCATGATCGCCCGGCCGGAGACGCCGCCGGCGTTGTTGACCAGGATGTCGATGCGGCCGAACTCGGCGTCGGCGGCGGCGACCATGGCGCGGATCTGCTCGGTGTCCATGACGTCAGTGGGGATGGCCAGCGCCTTGCGGCCCAGCGCGCGGATGCGGCCGGCGGTTTCCTCGCAGCGGGTGGGCTCGATGTCGGCGATGACCACATGGGCGCCGTGTTCGGCGAGCGCAATGGCGCAGCCCTGGCCGATGCCCCCGCCGCCGCCGGTGACGATGGCCACCTGGTCGGTCAGCATGTTCTTGTCGGTGGGGGTGGTCATGGGTTGGGTTCCTTCGCAGTGTCGATGGTGATGCTGGTCATTGGGCGCCTCACCGCGTCTTCTCCGCCGCCAGCAGGGGCATGACCATCTCGGCCAAGGCCGGACGGCGGACTTTTTTCGAAGGGGTGCGGGGCAGGTCGTCGTTGTCCATGAACAGGATGCGCTTGGGCACCTTGAAGCTGGACAGCTGGGTCTTCAGCCGCGCCTGGACGCTGGCCTCGGTCATGGAACTGCCAGGCTTCGGCGCGATCACCGCCACCACCATCTGCTCCAGCTTGGGGTCGGGGATGGGGAACACCGAGACCTCCAGCACGTCGGGGTCGAGGCGGATCACCTCCTCCACCTCCTCGGGCGAGACATTGGCCCCGGCGGTCTTGATCATGCCCCCCAGCCGGCCGCGGAAATAGAGGAAGCCCTCGGCGTCGAGGAAGCAGCGGTCGCCGGTGGGATACCAGCCGTCGGCGTCGAAGGCGTCGCCGCGCAGGCGCTTGTAGAACCCCTCCATCAGCCAGAGCCCGCGGACCAGCAGCTCACCCATCTCGCCCGGGGGAACCGGCGTGCGGGTCTCCGGATCGACGATTTTGAACTCCATCGGATCCAGCACCCGGCCCCAGGTGATCTGGCCGCCGGGGGGGCGCAGGTCGCCCGAGGGCTCGCCGGAGTGGGGGCCGATGGTCTCGGTCATGCCCAGCGAGTCCGGCACCTGCTCGCGGGCGATGCTCCCGCCCTCGCGCAGCATGGTGAAATAGCCCCGCTGGCTTGAGGTGAGCACCTTCAGCCGGTCGAAGTCGGAGAGCGTCCAGCCGTCCACGGCGGCGATGGCGCGCATCACCGCCTCGCTGCCGCTGACGTGGGTGGCCTGGTCGCGGCGGATCACCGCCAGCAGCGAGGCCGGGGCATGGTCATCGACACAAACGATGCAGGCGCCATGGATCATGCCGCCGATCAGGCAGTCCAGGCCGCCGACCCAGAACATGGCCGCGGTCACCAGCATGCGGTCGCCGGTCGCCACATTGGCCGGGATCAGCTTGTTGGAGGCGGCCAGGCAGGTGGCCTTGCTGACCAGGGCGCCCTGGATATGCACCACCGCCTTAGGCAGCGCGGTGGAGCCGGAG
>CAXNKO010000003.1:0-14946 GCA_964202685.1 Caulobacterales bacterium | reverse complement strand
TAGGCGAAGGGCGACAGCAGCGGCCCCACCAGGGCGGCCGCCACCCGCACCGCCAGCACCACCATGCTCGCCACCGCCGCGCGGTTGCGTAAGAGCCGTCGCCGCGCGTCGTCCCACAGGCTGCGGCCCTTGACCGCCTCCATCAGCTCGCCGCCCCGGGAGGAGCCGGGAATGATCAGGGTCGTGCTCACGCCAGTTTCACCCTGGGATCGAGGGCCGCGTAGAGGAGGTCGGCGACCAGGTTCAGCAGTACGATCAGCCCGGCGTAGAAGATCACCATGCCCATCACCACCGTGTAGTCCCGCTGCAGGGCGCTGATCACGAAGAACTTGCCCAGCCCCGGCAGGTTGAAGATCTTCTCCACCACCAGCGAGCCGGTGATCAGGCCCGCGCAGGCCGGCCCCAGATAGCTGACCAGCGGCAGGATCGCCGCCCGCAGGGCATGACGGCTGACGATGCGGTGCTCGGGCAGGCCCTTGGCGCGGGCGGTGCGGATATAGTTTGACCGCAGCACCTCGATCATCCCGGCCCGGGTCAGGCGCGAGATGATGGCGATCTGCGGCAGGGCCAGCACCGCGATCGGCAGGATGAGATTGGCCAGCGCCCCGCCGTTCCAACCCGCCGAGGGCAGCAGGCCGAGGGTGGAGGCGAACAGCAGCACCAAGAGCGGCGCGGTGACGAAGGTGGGGATGCACACGCCCAGGATGGCCACGGTCATGACGCCATAGTCGACGGCGCGGTTCTGCCGCAGTGCCGCCAGCACCCCAAGCGTCACGCCGACGATGCTGGCGATCAGGATCGCCGAGAGGCCGAGGATCAGACTGACGGCGTAATTCTCCTTGAGGATCTGGGCGACGGTCTTGTCCTTGTATTTCAGCGACGGCCCCAGGTCGCCGCGGGCCACGTCGGCCAGGTAGCGGACGTATTGCTCGCCCAGCGGCCGGTTCATGCCGTACTTGGCCTCGACGTTGCGCTTGATCTCCGGCGAGAGCTTGCGATCCATGTCGAACGGGCTGCCCGGCGCCGCGCGCATCATGAAGAAGGCGAGGGTGATCACCAGGAAGAGGGTCGGGATCGCCACCAGCAGGCGGCGGCCGATGAAGCGCAACATGGGGTCGATGGTCTCGCTGGCGGGCCTTTGACGGCTCGGGACGTTGCGAAACTTCCATCCGCCCCCGATGATGTCAACGAACGCCCGGTCGGGGCGGCCGATTGAAGAGAGTCCAATGCTGGAATTCCGACGTGTCACCGACGGCCTGTCCGTCGCTCCGCAGATCAGCATCGCCGATGTGGCCGAGGCGGCGCGCCTGGGCTTCAAGCTGATCATCAACAACCGGCCGGACGGGGAGGCGCCCGGCCAGCCGACCAGCGCCGAGATCGAGGCCGCGGCCCGGGCGGCGGGCCTCGACTATGCGTACAATCCGGTGGTGGGCATGCCGACCCCTGACAAGGCCGCCGCCCAGCAGGCGCTGGTCGCGGGCGCGGCGGGCCCGGTGCTGGCCTTCTGCCGCTCCGGCAACCGCTCGATCGTCTCCTGGTCACTGGGCGAGGCCGGCGCCGGCGGCGACCGCGGCGAGCTGGCCGATCTGGCCCGCGCGGCGGGCTACGACCTTTCCGCGGTGCTGGGGGCTTGAGCTACCGGGGCTGCGCCTGGACGGCGAAGGCGCCCACCGGGGCATACTCGTCCGGCTCGCAACTGGTGAGGATGAACTGCGCCAGCGACAGACAGACGAGTCCCGCCGCCGCCCCCCAGAACCGTTTTGGCACAGCCACCGCCGCAACCCGAGCCATCTACGCCTCCAACCGCCGTTACCCCCGGCCCCACCGCAACATCGGCGCCGTGGCCGGCAAGGACCCCGCATGATCCCCTATGTCCGTGACATCCAGTTCGAGTATGGCCGCTGTGATCAGGTCTCGCCGCTGATCCGCCGGGTGATCGCCAACAATCCCGGCCCCTTCACCTTCACCGGCACCGGCACCTATATCGTCGGCAGCGGGCAGGTGGCGGTGATCGACCCCGGCCCCGACATGGCCGACCACCTGCAGGCGATCCTGGCGGCGGTGGCCGGCGAGACGGTCAGCGCGATCCTCATCACCCACCACCACATCGACCATTCGCCCCTGGCCGCGGCGCTGAAGGCCGCCACCGGGGCGGTGATCTACGGCTGCCCCCTGGCTCAGCCGGCGGCGGCGGGGGATTCCGGCGAGGCGGGCCACGACGGAGACTATCACCCCGACATCGACCTCTGCGGCGGCGGCATGCAGATTACTGGCCCCGGCTGGACCCTGGAGGCCATCGCCACCCCCGGCCACACCTCCAACCACATCTGCTACGCGCTCAAGGAGGAGCAGGCGGTGTTCACCGGCGACCACATCATGGGCTGGTCGACCACGGTGATCACCCCGCCCGACGGCGACATGACCGACTACATGGCCAGCCTGGACAAGATCGGGGCGCGGGGTTTTTCCACTCTCTGGCCGACCCACGGGCCGCCGGTGCGCGAGGTGGGCGCCTTCATCGACGCCTACGCCGCCCACCGCCGCCAGCGAGAGGCGCAGATCCTGGGCGCGCTGGCC
This sequence comes from Caulobacterales bacterium, assembly GCA_964202685.1. Taxonomy (GTDB): domain Bacteria; phylum Pseudomonadota; class Alphaproteobacteria; order Caulobacterales; family Caulobacteraceae; genus Phenylobacterium. Next base: position 12,369 of record CAXNKO010000003.1, on the reverse strand, counting down.
GACGGCCCGGCCCGGATCGCCGCCCTGGTGCCGGTGCTCTACGCCGACGTGGACGCCCGGCTGCACCCCGCCGCCGCCCGCTCGATGCTGTCGCACATGATCGACCTGAGCCGCCGCGGGCGGGTGGCCTGCGACGGACCGCCCGGACCGGACAGAACCTACCGCTTGGGGTGAGGCGACAGCGGCGGCTATCCGTTCACCGCCGCCATCATCAGCTCGGAGTAGCGGGGCCCGGCCACCTGATCGACGGGGAAGGCGGCCTCGATTTCGGCCAGGTCCGCCGCGGTCAGCGCCACCTCGGCCGCGGCGGCGTTCTCCTCCAGGCGGCTGCGGCGCTTGGTGCCGGGGATGGGGACGATGTGCGGCCACCTGGCCATGGTCCAGGCCAGGGCCAGCTGCGAGCCGGTGGCGCCCTTGGCGGCGGCCAGCGCGGTCACCTTGTCCACCAAATCGAGGTTCTTCTGGAAGTTCTCGCCCGTGAAGCGCGGGTTCGTGCGGCGCCAGTCGCCTGTCTCGAAGTCGTCGGGGCTGCGAATCTCGCCGCTGAGGAAGCCGCGCCCCAGCGGGCTGTAGGGCACGAAGCCCACCCCCAGCCGCCGGCAGGCGTCGAGCACGCCATTGGTCTCGGGGTCGCGGGTCCACAGGGAATATTCGCTCTGCACGGCGGTGACGTGATGCGTCTTGCAGGCCCGCTCCAGGGTGGCGGCGGAGCACTCGGACAGGCCTATGTGGCGGATCTTGCCGGCCTGCACCAGCTCGGCCATGGCCCCCACCGTGTCCTCGACGGGGGTGCTCTTGTCCACGCGGTGCAGGTAGTAGAGGTCGATCGCATCGATCTTCAGCCGCGACAGGCTGGCGTCCACCGCCTGACGCACATAGTCGGGCCGCCCGTCGATGCGCACGCCGCGCGGGTCGGAGGCGTCGGGCACGAAACCGAACTTGGTGGCCAGGAAAATTCCCTCGCGGCGGCCCTTCAGCACCCGGCCGATCAGCGCCTCGTTGAGCTTCGGCCCGTACATGTCGGCGGTGTCCCAGAAGGTGACGCCCAGATCGCGGGCCCGGTCCAGGGTGGCGACGGCTTCGGCCTCGTCGGCGTGGCCGTACATGTGGGTCATCGACATGCAGCCGAGGCCCACGGCGGAAACCACGGGACCGTCAGGGCCAAGCGTGCGGGTTTTCATGGCGGGGTTCTCGAAGGGGCCGGTGTCGTGCATGGTTGTAGCGCCGTCAGCCCGCCGCCGCCAAGGAGACCGCCATGGCCATCCGCGACCTGGATCACATCAATATCCGCACCGACAGGCTGGAGGAGACCCGGGACTTCTTCGTCGACAACCTCGGCCTGACCGAGGGCTGGCGGCCCCGGGTGAGCATGGCGGGCTACTGGCTCTACGCCGGCGAGCGGGCCTGCGTGCATCTGTCGGTGGCCGAGGGTCCGCCCGCGGCGCCCCGCGCGGCGCTGGACCACTTCGCCTTCCGCATCGACGACTGGGACGGGATGGTGGCCAAGCTGGAAGCCCACGGGATCGAGCACCGCACGCTGCAGGTTCCCGACGCCCCCAACCGCCAGATCGTCTGCCGCGATCCCAATGGGGTGTCGGTGGAGCTGAACTGGCCGGGGTCGGACGCCTAAACCTTTGAGTCCGGCCAGCACACCGCCTGGGTCTCGCGCACATTGCCGCGGTCGTACTCCTTCACCGGGTCGGTGAGCTGGTCATAGGCCACCAGCGACGGGTGCAGGCGGCGCAGTTCGTCCTTCGACGCCGCGTCCGTCCAGCGCCAGCCGTCCATGCGCCGCTGGGCGTTCCAACGGTCGTGCTCCAACTCCGACAGCGCCTCGAGCTCGGCGGCGTTGGCATAGAGCGCGCCCTCCGTCAGCCGCGGTATGGTGCGCAGGCCCTTCCACATGCTGGGATCCACCCCGGCGCTGGCCAGCTTGGCCGGCACATGGGCCACCACGTCGCGGTTGGCCTGGCGGAATGTCTCGTCCAGCCGGTCCCAGGGATAGCCGGAACGGTTGGCCGGATCCTCCCGCGCCGCCTCGGGCAGGCCGCGCCGATAGGCCTCGTTGAAAGCCCGGGCCGCGGCGTCCGGTTCGTCGTTGAGGAACTCGCTGGCCTCCAGGATCATGTCCAGGTCGCCGAACGGGATCAGGGTGTCGAGCCCGCGTCGATCGGCGCGCTTCGCCCCCACCGCATCGGAATCGCGCAGGCGCACGAAGATGGCGGGCTGGCCGATATCCACCGCCCGCGCCAGGGCCTGCAGCATGCCCGCCGCCCCCAGCGCCTGGGTGTCGCCGGTGACGCAGACATAGGCGGTGGTGATCGGCCCGGCGTCCGCAACCGCCCGGGCGATCACCGTGGGGTCCGGGGCCACGGCGGTGGAGTCGATCCGGCCGTCGATGAAGGTGAACTCGGCCGAGGCGTCCGCCTCCGGGGCCCGCACCCTGAACACGCCCTCCAGCGCCCTGGCGTTCGGATCGATGACGGTGATGCGCGGCGGCTTCAGATAGGTGGTGCGGCAATTGACGATCAGGTCCCGGGCAATGGCCTGGCCGGTGCGGCCGAAACCGACGATCAGCGCGTGGATGCGTTCGTGACCCAGCTCGCGGGCGATGAGAAACGGCGGGTGTTCGATGGTCAGCGCCCGGGCCGAGACCGCGGCCTGGGACAGCACCCGGGTCCTGGCCTCGTTCAGGGTGGCCGCGGCGTCCTCCGCCAGGCGCACGTCGTGCATCAGCACGGTGATCCAGGCCTCGGGCGCGGCCTCCCGCGCCGCCCGGGCCATGGCCAGGGCCTTGGCGCAGTCGGTCTCCGCCACCAGGATGTGCTCGGCGTCGATGGCGTGCTCGCGCACCGTCCGGGCGGGGTCGCCCGCCGGCCAGGCCAGCGCGATGCAGCGGATGGTCGAGGTGCTGAGCGCCTCCGCGCCGATCCACAGGGCGCTGCTGCCGCTGTGGTGGGCGACTTCAAACGCCGAGGAAGCGATGGCGTCGCTGCCGATGATCACCACGTCCTGGGGCAGGCCGCGGGCGACGATCAGCGCCATCTGGGTCTGCAGCAGCGCGGCCAGGGCCATGATCGCGGCGCTGAAGATCACCAGCAGGTCGAACCAGCGGCCAACCTGGATTCGCCAGTCGTGCAGGGGCGAGCCGCCGCCATAGACGTCGTTGTAGGAGAACAGCGCCGCCGACCGGTAGAGGGCGTCGGCGAAGGTCTGACCCTGGTCCATCCAGGCCAATGTCCCCAGCGACACGGTGGCCAGCGCCAGCAACGACACCACCCACGCCGGCTGGATCCTGAACTTGAAACTTGATCTCGCCATGGCGCTGGCGCCTCCTCGTCGCGCTCCGCAAGCTTATCGCACTATGATAGCGGCAAGCGGGCGCTTTGCGCATCATTCGTGGCGCGGCGGGCCCCAAGACCCTGCGCGGGAGGAACCCCATGGACTTCATCACGGTCGAAGCGCGCGAACGCGTGACCACCATCACCCTCAACCGGCCGGAGGTGATGAACGCCATCAACCCGCAGATGCACATGGAGCTGCAGGCCGCCTTCGACGGCTTCGCCGCCGATCCCGAGCAGTTCGTCTGCGTGGTGACCGGGGCCGGCGAGCGGGCCTTCTGCGCCGGCTCGGATCTTAAGGCGGCGGTGAACTCCGGCGTCGGCCAGAGCGCCTATCCGGCCAACGGCTACGCGGGGCTGATCGAACGCTTCGACCTGCCCAAGCCGGTGATCGCGGCGGTGAACGGCCTGGCGCTCGGCGGCGGCTTCGAGGTGGTGCTGGCCTGCGACATCGTCATCGCCGCCGACACCGCCAGCTTCGGCCTGCCGGAGCCCCTGGTGGGGGCGGTGGCCCTGGGCGGCGGCGTGCATCGCCTGGCCCGGCAGATCGGGCTGAAGCCGGCCATGGGCCTGATCCTGTCGTCGCGGCGAGTCAGCGCGGCGGAGGGGCTGCGCCTGGGCTTCGTCAACGAGGTGGTGGCGCCGGCCGAGCTGCAGGCCGCCACGGCGCGCTGGGTCGCCGACATCCTGCGCGGCGCGCCGCTGGCGATCCGGGCGTCGAAGCAGGCCGCCCTGCGCGGCCTGGACGAACCCAGCCTGGCCGACGCGATCAGGAACCAGGCCGACTACCCGGCCTTCGCCGCCTGGCGCGGCGGCGAGGACACCAAGGAAGGCCCCCGCGCCTTCGCCGAGAAGCGCCCCCCGGTGTGGAAAGGCCGCTGAACCTCAGATCGTCCCAATCGGGGTCACCGGCGAACCCACCGCGCCGGGCAGCCGCAGCGGCGGGGCGGTGAGCATGAAACCGGTGCGGCCCCGTTGCGCCAGGGCCTCGGCCAGGGGGGTCAGATACCAGTATTCCCCCAGCGGCACCCCGATCTTGAACAGGCAGAGCTCGTGCAGCGGTAGCAGCGGCTTCAGCGTCGGGCCGGCCGCCTTGGGGCGGCGGAAGGTCTCCACCGCGGCGGTGTCGGCGGCGATGGCGGCGACGCCGGAGTCGGTGACCCAGTTCAGCAGCCGCCCGTCGCCGCCGTCCAGCTCGGCGCCCAGGGTGCGCAGCACCGCCGGGTCCGGCTCGCCGGCGAAATCCACCAGGGTCTGGCCGAAGCCCGAGTGCAGGCACATGATGTCGCCGGGGCTGACCTCGATCTTGTCGGCGTCGATCACGCCCATCAGGTCGTCGTAACTGACCGCGCGCCGCTCGGGCCCGAAGTGGCGGCGGAAGTCGAACATCACCCCGCGGGTCTGCATGCCCTTCTCGGCATAGGTCTGGATGCCCAGCCGCTTGGCCCCGCCCTCATCGTGGCCGAGGATGTCCACCCCGGCCCGCCAGCCGTTGTAGTAGACCGCCTCGGCGATGCCGTCGCCGTTGGCGTCGAACTTGTGGCCCACGTGGCACAGGCCGTCCCACTGGGTGGAGTACTGCAGGGTCAGCACCACGGCGTCGTCGCAGAGGATGTCGCTGATGCCGGGGTATTCGGTCATCCAGTGGTTCATCCGCGGCGTTTCCGGCTCACCGGTGGCGAACAGCTTCGGCGGCTGGCGCGAACCGCGGCCGCCGCCCGGCAGATCCAGGGGCAGGGAGAGGCAGAAGCTCAGGCCTTCCTTGATCTCCTTGGCCGCGGCCAGCACGCGCGCCGGCGTGATCAGGTTCAGCCGGCCGATCTCGTCGTCGTCGCCGAACTCGCCCCAATTGGAGCCCTCCGGCCGGTTGCGCCAGCGGCGCGCCGTGTCCGTCATGCTGTTCTCCCATGTCTCAAGGCTGAACCGCCAAGCTGCCCCACCGCGCCCGCGTTTACAACGCGCCGGAAATGCGTCCAGATGCGGTCCGCATCACAATAGCCAAAGCCGGGCGCTCGCAACCGTGGCGAGGCCGCAGCCACATGGGAGGGAGGGCGCAGCATGACCGACGTCAACTGGGAGACCGGCAGGATCACCGACGAGGCGCTGGCCTATATGCGCGCTCACATTGGCAAGCGGGCGCCGGTGCCGGCCTGGAATTCGGAAGTGACCGCCGACAACATCTGGCACTTCGCCCTCGGGGTCGGCGACGACAACCCGCTGTGGTGGGACGACGACTACGCCAAGGCCTCGCCCTGGGGCGCGCGAATCGCGCCGCCCACCTATCTCTACAGCCACGCCAGCGGCATCCGCCGCAAGCCCGAGGACGGCAATATGGCGGTGGAGGAGTTCCTGCCCGGCGTGTTGGGCCTGTGGGCCGGCGAGCGCTGGCGCTGGGAGCGGCCGGCCCGGGCCGGCGAGAAGATCCGCGCCGACGCGGGCCTGGTGCAGGTGGACCTGAACGAGAACGGCAAGTTCGGCGGCCGATCGGTGCGGCAGGTGGAGCACATGGCCTTCCGCACCGACTCCGGCGAGCTGGTGGCCGAGGTCTGGCACATCATCAAGCGGTTCCAGCGCGAGGACGCCCGCGGCAAGGCCACCTATCTGGACCGGCCGCTGGCCACCTGGACCGCCGAGGACCGCGCCCGCTTCGACGCCCATTATGAGACCGAGGCCAGGCGGCTGCGGCGCGGGCCTGAGCCTCGTTACATTGAGGACGTGCAGCCCAACGATCCCATCGGCCCGATGCTCAAGGGCCCGCTGACCATCAACAATATCGTCGGCTTCATCATGGGCTGGGGCAGCGGCCTGTGCCCCACCAACCGCATGATGTACGACCACCTGAAGCTCCACCCGGCCATCGCCCAGCTGAACATGACCACCGGGGTGATGGACAATTTTGAGTCACCCCACTGGGAACAGGCCATGGCCCAGCAGAGCGGCCTGGCCTCCGGCTATGATTTCGGCTGCCAGCGCTATTCCTGGTTCTGTCACCTGATCACCGACTGGATGGGGGACGCGGGTTTCCTGGAGGACCTGGACTTCCGGCTGATCCGGCCGAATTTCCTCGGCGACGTCACCTGGCTGAACGGTACGGTGCAGGAGGTGGACCCGGCCCGCGGCGTGGCCACGGTGCGGATCACCACCACCAACCAGCTGGACGAGACCACGGCGGCGGGGGTCGCCAAGGTGCGGCTGCCGCGCAGGCCGGGCTAATGACCGGCCCGCGCCTGGCCGGCCGCCGGATCCTGATCACCGGCGCGGCGTCCGGCATCGGGGCGGCCACCGCGCGGCGGTTCGCGCAGGAGGGGGCGACACTGGCCCTGCTCGACGTCCAGGCCGAGAAGCTGGCGGCGGTGGCGGCCGAGGTGGGCGCCCATTGGGGGGTGGCGGACCTGCGCGATGCGGCGGCGACCGCGGCGGCGGTGGACGAAGCAGTGGGCAAGCTGGGCGGCCTCGACGGCCTGGTGTGCAACGCCGGCATCGGCGTCTCCAAACCCTTCGCCGACACCACGCCGCAGGACTGGACCCGGACCCTGGAGTCCAACGCCGGCAGCGTGTTCAACACCTGCCACGCGGCGCTCAGGCATCTGCAGGCCGCCGAGAAGGCGACCATCGTCAACATCGGCTCGGCGCTGGGCCTGCAGCCGCTGATGGGGCGCGCGGCCTATGCCGCGTCGAAGGCCGCCGTGCATGCGCTGACCAAGGTGCTGGCCCTGGAGCTGGCGCCGCGCATCCGCTGCAACGCCATCGCGCCCGGCGGCGTCGATACCCCCCTGGTGCGCGACGCCTTCACCGACCCCGAGGCGATCAAGCGCATCGAGGCCCGCTACGCCCTGCAACGGATGGGCCGGCCCGAGGAGATCGCCGAGGCGATCTTGTTCCTCACCGGCCACGAGTCCGGCTTTGTCACCGGCTCCACCCTGTCGATCGACGGCGGGCGGGTCTATTACTGAGCGATGGCCGCGCCACGCACCCTGGTGGAGAAGATCTGGGCCGCCCATGTGGTGGCCGAGCTGGGGGACGCCACCGACCTGCTGCACATCGACCGGGTGTTCCTGCACGAGCGTTCCGGCGGGCGCATGCTGCAGGGGCTCACCGCGGCCGGCCGGACGGTGTTCGATCCCGCCATGGCGTTGGGGACCCTGGACCACATCATCGACACCGACCCGGGCCGCACCGACAAGACCAAGTTCCCCGGCGGGGCGGAGTTCATCGCCGCGTTCCGCGAGGGGACCCGGGCGGCGGGGATCAAGGTGTTCGACATCGGCGATCCGGCCCAGGGCATCGTGCATGTGATCGCCCCGGAGCTGGGGGCGGCCCAGCCGGGCCTGACCGTGGTCTGCGGCGACAGCCATACCTGCACCCTGGGCGGCGTCGGCGCGCTGGCCTGGGGGATCGGGGTCACCCAGGGCGAGCATGCCCTGGCCACCCAGTGCCTGCCGGCGGCGCGGCCGAAGCAGATGCGGGTGCGCTTCGAGGGCCGGCTTGCCGACGGGGTCACCGCCAAGGACATGGTGCTGCATCTGATCCGCACCCACGGCGCCCGGGGCGGCGAGGGCTGCGCGCTGGAGTATGCCGGCGAGGCGGTGCGGGCGCTCAGCTGCGCGGGGCGGATGACCCTGTGCAACATGGCGGTGGAGTTTGGGGCCTGGACCGGCATCGTCGCCCCCGATCAGACCACCTTCGAATTCCTGCAAGGCCGAGCCTACGCGCCGCAGGGCCCGCAGTGGGACCTGGCCGCAGCCTGGTGGAAGACCCTGGGCTCCGACGACGGGGCCGGCTTCGACCGGGAGATGGTCATCGACGCGGCGGCGCTTTCGCCCTCTGTGACCTGGGGGACCAGCTCCGAACAGACGGTGGGGATCGCCGAGCCGGTTCCCCTGCCCGGATCCTTCGCCGATGGCGCAGCTCGGGGCTCGGCGGAGAAGGCGCTGGCCTATATGGGGGTCACACCGGGCCAGCCGCTCAAGGGTCTGGCCATCGACGCGGCCTTCATCGGCTCCTGCACCAACAGCCGCATCGAGGACCTGCGCGCCGCGGCCCGGGTGCTGGCGGGTCGCAAGGTCGCCGCCGGCGTCACCGCCATCTGCGTGCCGGGCTCCACCCCGGTGAAGCGCCAGGCCGAGGCCGAGGGGATCGACCGCGTCTTCATGGCCGCCGGCTTCCAGTGGCGCGAGGCGGGCTGCTCGCTGTGTTTCTACAATGGCGGCGACAGCTTCGGTGGGGCGCGGCGGGTGATCAGTTCCACCAACCGCAACTTCGAGAACCGCCAGGGCCCCGGCGTGCGCACGCATCTTGCCAGCCCGCTCACCGTGGCGGCCTCGGCGGTGGCCGGGGTCATCGCCGACCCGCGCGAATGGCTGCGGCGTTGATGGACCCCTTCGTCCGCCTGCAGGGGGTTGCGGCCCCCATGCCCATCGACAACGTCGACACCGACGCCATCATCCCGTCGAAGGAGACCCAGTCCACGGCGCGGAGCGGCTATGGGGAGAAACTGTTCGCCAACTGGCGCTACCTGGCCGGGACCCGCGAGCCCGACCCGGACTTCGTGCTCAACCGGCCGCGCCATGCCGGCGCGCAGGTCCTGGTGGCGGGGCGCAACTTCGGCTGCGGTTCGTCCCGGGAGGCGGCGGTGTGGGCGCTCAGCCAGTTCGGGATCCGGGCGGTGATCGCCGAGAGCTACGGGGCGATCTTCCGCAACAACTGCATCCGCAACGGCGTGCTGCCGGTGATGCTGCCGATCGCGGCGGTGGAGCAGCTGCTGGCGGAGCTGGCCGATGCGGGCCGCGCGCCGGTGGTGGCGGTCGACCTGCGAGCCGGTACGGTCCGCGCGCCCTCCGGCGCCGTGTTCGGCTTCGAGATCGGGGCCCTGGAGCGCGAGATGCTGCTGCAGGGCGCCGACGAGATCGAGCTGACGCTGAAGCAGCGCCACCTCATCGACGCCTTCCGCGCCCGCGACCGGGCGCTCAGGCCGTGGGTTTACGCCGACGCCGGACAGGAGCCCTCCCATGCGCAAGACCCGTGAACTGAAGCGGCTGATCCTCGATCGCGAGCTGTTGGTGATGCCGGGCGCCTATGACGCCCTGTCGGCCCGGATCGCCGAGGAGGCGGGGTTTGCGGCGGTGCAGGCGTCGGGGGCCAACCTGGTCGCCTGCCACTATGGCGTCCCCGACTACAGCCTGGTCTCGGCCCGCGAGATGGCCGAGCACACCGGCCGGATCGCCCGGGCGGTGGAGGTTCCGGTGATGGGCGACGCCGACACCGGCTTCGGCAATGCGGTCAACGCCTATCTGACGGTGCGCGAGTTCGAGCGGGCCGGCGCGGCGGGGATCAATATCGAGGACCAGGTGATCCCCAAGCGCTGCGGCCACCTGGAGGGCAAGACCCTGCTCGACTTCGCCGAGGCGGTGGCCAAGGTGGAGGCGGCCTGTGATGCGCGCGAGGACAAGGACTTCGTCATCAACGCCCGCACCGATGCCTTGAGCGTGGCGGGACTGGACGAGGTGGTGCGGCGGGGCAACGCCTTCCTCAAGGTCGGCGCCACCATGGTGTTCGTGGAGGGGGTGGATAGCGTCGAGGTGATCGCGGCGGCGGTGAAACGGATCGACGGGCCGGTGGCGATCAACATGGTCGAGGGCGGCAAGACCCCCAAGGGCCTCACCTTCGCTGCGCTGCAGGCCATCGGGGTCGCGCGGGTGAGCCTGCCGTCCACGGCCATGCAGGCCCACATCCAGGCCCTGCGCGCGGTGTTCGCCCGGGTCCGCGCCGCGGACGGCATCGAGGGCTATGAGGATCTGCTGTGCGGCTTCGGAGTGGCGCAACGGCTGCTGGGCCGTGACGAGATCTTCGCCCTGGAGGAGAAGTACATGGCCCGGCTGGTGGGCGCCACCGGCGGCTAGAGCCCTTCCCACTCACGATGGCTCATCGGAGGGTGTCAGATTATTTGTGTAAGCGGCGTTGAGGGTCCCATTCTGAGGAAGGGATTCGACGATGACGATGATCAAGCCAGAGATACTGGATGAGCTGCTGGCCGGGGTTTCGAGCCCGGAGGAGCTGATGGGTGACGCCGGGCTGTTCCGGCATATCGACACCAAGCAACTGATCCTGCGGCAGGGCACGCTCCTCGACGCCACCCTCATCGCCGGCGCCGCCCGGTCCCCTGGCGCCCCCAGGAAGCCCGCCGACCCGCCGCCAAGACACCCTCACCGGCCCACCGGAAAACCCAACCGCCCCAACCTGACGCGCAAAATCTCGACGCGGAAAGCAACGCCAATTTGCGCAAAGGTCCCTGCAGGGAGACGGGTTCGCGCCGCCGTCAGCGCAAGGCGAGGACGTGACAGCCGCGGTCGGTCTGGCCATATAGCCCCATGCGCCTTGCGATCCGCCTCGCCGTCTGCGTCGCCGCCCTTTGGGCCGCGGGCGCCCAGGCGCGTGACGTCCGCCAGCGGCAGCTGCTGGTGGACCTGGCCGGGGTGCTGGGGGAAAGCCACGCCCTGCGCCAGGCCTGCGCCGGGGCCGACGACCAGTTCTGGCGCGCGCGGATGCTGCGGCTCCTGGAAGTGGAACGCGCGCCCGTCCCGCTGGAGGGCGAGCTGAAGGCGGCGTTCAACGACGGCTACATGGCCCGCCGACGCGACTTTCCCACCTGCACGCCGCTGGCGCGTCAGGCCGAGGCCGCCGCCGCGGCCCGGGGCCGTGGCCTGGCCAGGCGGCTGTCGCAGTCGGTGGGCGAGCCTGCGCCAGATAGCGTGGCGCCGCCCTAAGCTTCACGCTAAGCTTCGCTGCAACCGTACCGGAGGATTGGCCATGGGCTTGGTGGTTTCGTTCGTCTTCGTTGTCCTGATGGCCGTTATCGTGCTGGGCGCGATCAAGATCGTGCCCCAGGGGCGCGAATACACCGTGGAGCGGTTTGGCCGCTACACCCGCACGCTGTCGCCCGGCATCAGCTTCCTCACCCCGTTCGTGGAGGGGGTCGGGCGGCGCATCAACATGATGGAGCAGGTGCTGGACGTGCCGCGCCAGGAGGTGATCACCAAGGACAATGTCACCGTACATGTGGACGCCATCGTGTTCATCCAGGTGATGGACGCCGCCGCGGCGGCCTATCGGGTGACCAACCTGGACTTCGCCATTACCCAGCTGACCATGACCAACCTGCGCACCGTGGTCGGCAATATGGAGTTGGACGAGGTGCTGTCGCAGCGCGACCAGATCAACACCCGGCTGCTGGAGGTGATCGACGAGGCCACCAGCCCCTGGGGGGTCAAGGTGGCGCGCATCGAGATCAAGGACCTGCAGCCGCCGCCGGACATCACCAACGCCATGGCCCGGCAGATGAAGGCCGAGCGCGAGCGCCGGGCGGTGATCACCGAGGCCGACGGCGAGAAGCAGGCGGCGATCACCCGGGCCGAGGGGGCCAAGCAGGCAGCGATCCTGGAGGCCGAGGGCCGGCGTGAAGCCGCCTACCGCGACGCCGAGGCGCGGGAGCGCGCCGCCGGCGCCGAGGCCGAGGCCACCCGGCTGGTGTCCGACGCCATCGCCGCCGGCGACGTCAACGCCATCAACTATTTCGTCGCGCAGAAATATGTCGAGGCGTTCGGAAAGCTGGCCGAGAGCCCGCAGCAGCGCACGGTGATCGTGCCGGCCGAGATGGGCGCGCTGGTGGGCTCGATCGCCGGGATCGGCGAACTGGTCCGCACCGCCCAGGGACCGGCCGCCGCGCCGCCCCCGCCGCGCCCGCGCCAGGCGCCCATCGTGCCGACCACCGAGGGCTAAAGCCATGGACGGGCTGTTGGACCTCTACTGGACGCACAGCTTCTGGGTCTGGGCGGCCATCGCCGGGGCCCTGCTGGCGGCGGAGGTGGCGACCGGGTCCGGCTGGCTGCTGTGGCCGGCGGCGTCGGCGGCCGCGGTCGGCGTGCTGACCACGGTCATCGACCTGCCGGCGCCGGTGGCGGCGCTGGCCTTCGCCGCGATCACCATCGCCGCGACCCTGGTCAGCCGGCGTTACCTGGCCAAGCGCACCCTG
>CAXNKO010000002.1:0-16916 GCA_964202685.1 Caulobacterales bacterium | reverse complement strand
GTTGGCGCCTACGGGCGAAGCGGGGACGGTGACGCGGTCTCCGTCGCGGCTGGCGTCTTCCTGGATGACGATGTGGTCGGAGCCTGCTGGCACGGCCGCGCCGGTGAAGATGCGCACCGCCTCGCCCGCGCCCACCGCGCCCGCGTAGCCGTGGCCGGCGGCGCTTTCGCCAACGATCCGCAGGGCGCCGGGGGCGTCGGCGCTGCGCAGCGCCCAGCCGTCCATGGCCGAGGCGCGGAACGGCGGCTGGTCGCGGATGGCGGTGACATCCTCGGCCAGCACCCGGCCGATGGACTGGGCCAGGGGCACGGCCTCGGCCGGCAGGGGGGCGACCTTGGCCAGCATCCGCGCCCGGGCCTCATCGACGGCCAGCAGCTTCACGGCGCGCGCCAGTCGCCGGACTTGCCGCCGGTCTTCGAAACCAGGCGGACGGCCTCGATGACCATGCCCTTCTCAGCGGCTTTCAGCATGTCGTAGAGGGTCAGGCAGGCCACCGAGACGGCGGTCAGCGCCTCCATCTCCACCCCGGTCTGGCCCGAGGTGCGCACTTTCGCGGTGACCGTCATGCCGCCCTCGGCGGGCTCCACCGAGACCTCGACCTTGGTGAGCGCCAGGGGGTGGCACAATGGGATCAGGTCGCTGGTCTTCTTGGCGGCCATCACGCCGGCGATCTCGGCCACGGCGCGCACATCGCCCTTCCGGCCCTGGCCGCTGACGGCCAGCGCCAGGGTTTCCGGGGTCATGCGCACGAAGCCGGTCGCCACGGCCTCGCGGGCGGTGACGGCCTTGGCGGAGACGTCGACCATGCGGGCGCGACCGGCGGCGTCGATGTGGGTGAGCCTGCTCATGTTTCCAGCAGGCGGGGCATGAGCTCGACCATGTTGCAGGGGCCATGGCGGCTGTCGAGCTGCGCGGCGATCACCTTGTCCCAGCCGTCCTTCACCGCGCCGTTGGAGCCCGGCAGGCAGAACACGAACACCCCGTCGATGATCCCGGCCAGGGCCCGCGACTGCAGGGTCGACAGGCCCACCGTCTGGTAGCTGACCAGGTGGAAGACCACCGAGAAACCGTCGATCTCCTTGTCCAGCAGCGGGCGGATCGCCTCCGGCGTCACATCGCGACCGGTGATGCCGGTGCCGCCGGTGGTGATGATGGCGTCGATGCTCTTCGAGGCCACCCAGGCCTTGACCTGGGTGCGGATGGCGCCGACCTCGTCGGGGACGATGGCCCGGCCGGCGAGCTCATGGCCGGCGCCGGTGACCCGGCCGGCCAGCACGTCGCCGGAGGTGTCGCTCTCCGCATCGCGGGTGTCGGAGATGGTGAGTACGGCGACACGGACCGGCACCACCGGCTTGGTCTCGTCGATCTTGCCGCCGGGGGTCAGGACTGGGGCGTTCATGGCTAGACTCCGTCTGTTGGCAGGTTCTTAGCGCGTGGGGTGGCCTGCCGGCTAGCGCTCGGCTTTACTGGCGGGGCAATTCGAGGAGCGAGCATGTTGAAGCTGGGGTTTTCCAAGGAACGGCTGGCGCGGATCGACCGGCTGCTCTCCGAGCGCTATGTGCAGCCCGGCCATATCCCCTGCGCCCAGCTGATCATCGCCCGGGGCGGCGAGGTCGCATACCAGTCGGTGACCGGGCTGGCCGATGTGGCGCGGGGAACCAAGGCTGAGGACGACACCCTCTACCGCATCTATTCCATGACCAAGCCGCTGACCTCGGTGGCGCTCATGATGCTGTGGGAGGAGGGCGCCATCGCGCTCGAGGACCCGGTGGAGAAATATATTCCGGAGTGGAAGGACCTGGGGGTGTTCGCGGCGGGGCTGCCGGGGGGCTTCGTCACCACCCGGCCGGCGCGGCCGATGCAGGTGGTGGACCTGCTGCGGCACACCTCGGGACTGACCTATGGCTTCCAGGCCCGGACCAATGTGGACGCCGCCTACCGCAAGCTGAAGATCGGCGAGGCGCCGGGGGAGCTTACCCTGGCGGAGACGGTGCAGGCCCTGGCGACCATCCCGCTGGAGTTCTCGCCGGGGGAGGCGTGGAACTATTCGGTCTCCACCGACATCGTGGGTTATCTGGTGCAGGTGGTGTCGGGCCTGCCGTTCGAGGATTTCCTGCGCACCCGGCTCACCGAGCCGCTGAAGATGGTCGATACCGGGTTCCAGGTGGCGGCGGGCCAGGAAGGCCGGCTGGGCGCCTGCTATTGGGCCAGGCCCGACGGGGGCATGCGCATCGGCGACGATTCGGTCACCTCCACCTATCTGAAGCCGCCGACCTTCTACTCCGGGGGCGGCGGCCTGGTGTCCACGGCGGCGGACTATCTGCGGTTCTGCCGGATGCTGGCCAACGGCGGCGAGCTGGACGGGGCGCGGATCCTGGCGCCGGCGACTGTCCGGCTGATGACCGCCAACCACCTGCCGGGGGGCGGCGACCTGACCCAGCTGTCGCGGTCGATGTTTTCGGAATCCACCTATGCGGGGATCGGCTTCGGCCTGGGGTTCGCCACGGTGTTCGACCCGCCCCAAACCCTGCTGCCGTCGTCCAGGGGTGAGTACTATTGGGGCGGGGCGGCCTCGACGGCGTTCTGGATTGATCCGGTGGAGGACATCCAGGTGGTGTTCATGACCCAGCTGATGATGTCGTCCACCTACCCGATCCGCCGGGAGCTGCGGACGATGGTCTATTCGGCCCTGATGGAGCTGTCGAACAGCTTGTAGTCGCGCCAGCCGCCCCAGCGGTAATAGGCCACGGCGAACAGGGCCGAGGTCAGGGCGCTGATCGGGAAACTCCACCAGATGGCGTTGGCGCCAATATAGGGGATCAGGACCGCGGCGAACGGCACCCGCACCACCCACATGGCCAGCAGCATGCCGATGAGCGGCGGCCACACCGCGCCGGTGGCGCGCACGACGCTCGACACCACGAAGGTGACGCCGAACGGCAGGAAGCCCCACAGGACGATGGTGTTGATGTGGATGGCCAGCGGCGTCGCCGGGCTGGCCGCGGGCAGGAATAGCTGCATCAGCCAGGACTCCGCCGCGTAGATCCCCAGGATCGGGGCCAGGGTGAGGGCGGTTCCCCAGAGCGAGCCGACCCAGGCGATCTGGTTGACCCGGTCCATGCGCCCGGCGCCGACATTAATGGCCGCCATGGAGGACACCGACGCCCCCAGCGCCATGGCCGGCATCTGCACATAGATCCAGAACTGATTGGCCGCCCCATAGGCCGCGGCCATGTGGGATCCGAAGCCGTTGACCAGGCCGATCATCACCACCGCCGAGCCCGACATGACGATCATCTGGATGGCCATGGGCAGGCCCTTCAGCAGCAGGGTCCGCACCAGGCTCCAGTCCGGCGTCAGCAGCCGCCAATCTTCGCGCCGCAGGATCAGCAGGCTGCGGGTGCGGTGCAGGTAGTAGATCATCGCCGCCAGCGTGATGGTCTGGCTGATCAGGGTGGCCAGGGCCGAGCCGGTGATGTTCAGCCGCGGGAAGGGCCCGACGCCAATGATCAGCAGCGGATTGAGGCTCACCCCCAGCACCACCGAGACCAGGGAGAACCAGAACGGCGTGCGCGAATCCCCCACGGCGCGCTGGGCCATCATCAGGTAGGTGAAGAAGAACATGAACGGCACGGAGAGGAAGATCACCCGCATATAGGCGATGGCGTCGGCGCGCACGTCCGGCGGGGTCTGGATCAGGTCGAGGACGGTGGGGGCGAGCAGGAACCCGGCCAGGCCCATGGCCAGCGACACCGCGGCGAAGAAGCTGGTGGCGGTGCCGATCACCTGCTTGGCCAGGGCCAGGTTGTTGGACCCGATGGCCTGGCCGATCATCAGGTTGGCGGCCATGGTGGCGCCGAAGCCCGCCCCCATCACCAGGAACAGGATGATATTGGCGCTGTAGGTGGCGGCCAGGGCCGCCTCGCCCAGCACGTGGCTGACGATCGCGGCGTTGGCCGAGCCGTTCAGCGACTGCAGGACGTTGGCGCCCATCACCGGCAGGGCGAACAGAATCAGCGTGCGTCCGATCGGCCCGGTGGTGAGGTCCACGGTCCCCGCCAGCCCGCCGGGGACGGCGGGCGGAACCTTGGCGGGGCTCTCAGGGGCGGATTCCACGCCAGACTCTCCATCGGCGCGGGGGGCGCGAATTGGGGCGGACCTTAGGCGCGCGTCACCGCTGCCTCAAGACGTCCGCCGCCGCCGGAATCTTGGGGGCAGATGTGACAACGCCAAAACCATCCGCTATGCCGGGATCAGCGGATTGGGCGTGCCGCTGGAATCAATGCGCTACGCGCATCACACTTCATCGCCGACCGGAGGCGCCTCGTGCTTCGCCCGGTCGAGGAACCGCAGCATATCCCCCGGTTGAGACTCGCCCGCGCGACGCTTGAGGAAGTCGGATGCGGTTTCGACGACCCCGATCTTCTGCGCGATGGCGACTGCAATCCACTGGTTCAGCGACACGCCGTCTTCCTTTGCAAGGCGAGCAGCGGCCTCCTTGACCGAAGCGGGGAGCTTGAGCGGGTAGGACGTCCTGGTCATGATCGTAACTCCTTCAACAATTCACCGGGCCGCAAAATCCGCAGTCCAAACCTTGCCGCACCCTTCGTGAAATCGCGCACATTGTGCGTGACCAACGCATCGGCGCGACCATTGACCGCCGCTTCCAGCACCATTTCATCGTTGGGGTCCGGCAATTGTGGGCGCCACTGAAAGCTGACATCGACCGGCTCGCAGGCGCTGGCCAATGCAGCCAGGAAGCGGTCGATATCCATCAATCCCAATCCATGTGCGAGGCGTTGTTCAGGCCGTTTCAGCACCGCCTCGTATTCGAGGAACAGCGCTGGCGTGACCAAAGGGGTCAACCTCCCATGCGCCGCTTCGCGCAGGACGGCGTTGCTCCCGGCCGTTGCACTCCTCAGCGCCGTGACGATGATATTGGTGTCGAGGACGACCCTGAACATATCCTATAAGATATCACTTGACCTGGGAGACTTCAATTGCTCAAGGTCGGCGGGCGAACGCGCCACCCTGGGCATGGGGTCTCGACGCAAGGGCGACGATTCCGGCCGCTCTGCCGCCATGCGGGACCAATCGACGCCTTGAGGCGGCCCAGATTCGCGCTATGAGGCGCAAATTGGCAATCGGCGCGGGCCGCGCCTCAATTCCGTCGCTCAACGAAGGGCCGCATGAAAATCCTGATCACCGGCGGGGCCGGGTTCATCGGATCGGCGGTGGTCCGCCGGGCCATTGCCGACGGCCACGCGGTGGTGAACCTCGACGCCCTGACCTATGCGGCCAGCCGGGAGAACGTGGCCAGCGTGGCCGCCTCGCCGCTCTACGCCTTCGAGCAGGTGGATGTGGCCGATCTGGACGCGGTGAGCGGGGTGTTCGCCCGCCATCGCCCGGACGCGGTGATGCACCTGGCGGCGGAAAGCCACAATGACCGGGCGATCGAGGATCCGCTGCTCTTCGTGCGCACCAATGTCATGGGCACGGCGGCGATGCTGGAGGCGGCCAAGCGCCACTGGCATGGCCTGGAGGGGGCGGCCAAGGCGGCGTTCCGCTTCCATCAGGTCTCCACCGACGAGGTGTTCGGGGCGCTGGGGGAGGAAGGCGCGTTCAGCGAGACGACGCCCTATGATCCCAATTCGCCCTATTCGGCCTCCAAGGCCGGCGCGGACCACCTGGTGCGGGCCTGGGGCCGCACCTTCGGCCTGCCGGTGGTGCTGACCAATTGCGCCAACAATTACGGCCCCTACCAGTTCCCGGAGAAGCTGATCCCGACGGTGATCCTGCGGGCGCTGGAGGGCAAGACCATCCCGGTCTATGGCGACGGCCGCCAGGTGCGCGACTGGCTGCACGTGGACGATCACGCCGAGGCGCTGCTCACGGTTCTGGAAAAGGGCCGTCTGGGGGAGACCTATCTGGTGGGGGGCGATTCCACCCAGCGCAACATCGAGGTGGTGCGCGCCCTGTGCGCCCACCTGGACAGGCTGGCGCCGGCCAACATCCCCCATGCCGAGCGGATCACCTTCGTCACCGACCGGCCGGGCCACGACTTCCGCTATTCCATCGACGCGACCAAGCTCACCAGCGAACTGGGCTGGACGCCGAAACGCGACCTGGCCGAGGGGCTTGAGGACACCGTGCGCTGGTACGTGGAAAACCGCGGCTGGTGGCAGCAGATCCGCGACCGGGGCTTCGATTCCGAGCGGCTGGGTCTGGTGAAGGTGTGAGCGGGCGGATCCTCATGTTCGGGGCCGGCGGGCAGCTGGCGCGGGAAGTGCTGGCGCGGTCCGGCGGGCGGGTGGACGCCCTGTCGCGGGCCGATGTGGACCTGGCCGACGCCGCCGCGGTCACCGCCGCCATCGCCGGGGCCAGGGAGGTGGATCTGGTGCTGAACGCGGCGGCCTACACCAATGTGGACAAGGCCCAGGCCGAGCCGGAGCTGGCCTTCGCCGTCAACGCCCGCGCGCCGGAGGCCATGGCCAGGGCCTGCGCCGCCCGCGGCCTGGCGCTTGTGCATATCTCCACCGACATGGTGTTTTCCGGCGACAAGCCGGGCGCCTACGGCGAGGACGACCTGACCGGGCCGCTGCACGTCTACGGGGCCTCGAAACTGGCTGGGGAGGAGGCGGTGCTGGCCAACGCCCCCCGCGCCGCGGTGATCCGGGTCTCCTGGCTGTTCTCGGCCCATGGGTCGAACTTCCTGCACCTGATGCTGCGGCTGGCGCAGTCGCAGCCGACCCTGAAGGTGGTGGCCGACCAGCGGGCGCGGCCGACGGCGGCCGGCGACGTGGCGGCCTTTGTGCTGGATCAGGCGGCGCGCCTGGCCCAGGCCCCGGCCGGGGCGCCAGAATGGGGCCGGCTGCATTTCGCCAACCAGGGGGCCGCCACGCGGGTGGAGATGGCCGAGGCGATCTTCGCCCTGGCCTGGCCGGACCGCCCGGCCCCGGCCATCGAGCCGGTGCCCACCAGCGCCTTCCCCGCCCCGGCGCGGCGGGCGCTCAATACCGAACTTGACACCGGTCGGCTGGAGACCGTGTTCGGCTACCGGCCCCGGCCCTGGCGCGACGCCCTGTCCGAGACGATCGCCGAGCTGCAACAACGGGAGGCCGCATGAGGAAGGGCATCGTTCTGGCCGGCGGGTCGGGCACCCGGCTGCATCCGCTGACGCTGGCGGTCTCCAAGCAGCTGCTGCCGATCTATGACAAGCCGATGATCTATTATCCGATCTCGGTGCTGCTGCTGGCCGGGGTGCGGGAGATCCTGATCATCACCACCCCGGAGGACCAGGCCGGGTTCAAGCGCCTGCTGGGCGACGGCGCCCAGCTTGGGGTGCGGTTCGAATACATCGTGCAGGCCAAGCCCGACGGCCTGGCCCAGGCCTATATCCTCGGCGAGGATTTCGTCGGCGGCGAGCCCAGCGTGATGATCCTGGGCGACAACATCTTCTTCGGCCAGGGGTTCGGGGGCCTGCTGCGCGCCGCCGACCAGCAGGCGACGGGCGCCACCGTGTTCGGCTACACGGTGCAGGACCCCGAGCGCTACGGGGTGATCGAACTGGCCCCCGATGGCAAGGTGCTGGGCATCGAGGAGAAGCCGGCGCGGCCGAAGTCGAACCATGCGGTCACCGGGCTCTATTTCTACGACGGCCGCGCCAGCGCGTTCGCCAAACAGCTCAAGCCCTCGGAGCGGAGGGAGCTGGAGATCACCGCGCTGAACCAGCGCTACCTGGACGAGGGCGACCTGCACATGCAGATGCTGGGCCGCGGCTTCGCTTGGCTCGACACCGGCACCCACGACAGCCTGATCCAGGCCGGCGAACTGATCCGCACCCTGGAACAGCGCCAGGGCCTGCGCATCGGCTGCCTGGAGGAGGTGGCGTTCCGCAAGGGCTGGATCGACCGCGACCAGTTGGCCGAACTGGGCCGCGCCCAGGCCAAGAGCGAGTACGGGCAGTATCTGGTGCAGCTGTCCCAGCGGCCGATCGGCGCCGACGAACCGGCGGAATAGGCCGCCTCAGTCCGCCAAGGCGATGGCGTCGCCGGCCTCGGCCTGGATCGCCGCGCCCAGGGCGTAACCCAGGTCGTGGGCGGCGCGGTCCGGGTCGGCCGCGGCGGCCAGGTCGATGTCGGCCTGGCGGCGGAACCGCAGGCGGCCGTCCGGGGACAGGGCCTCGACGATCAGTTTCATGCGGCCGTCGATCAGGCGGGCGTAGGCGCCGATGGCGGTGCGGCAGGAGCCTTCCAGCGCACTGAGCGCCCCACGCTCGGCGGCGACGGAGAGCGCGGTGGGGGCGTCGTGCAGCGCCGCGAGCCAGGCCGCGCCGCGGTCGGCCTCCCGGGTCTGGACCGCCAGCGCCCCCTGACCCGGCGCCGGGGGGAAATCCTCCGGATCCAGGAAACTCTGCGGCAGGTGGCCCAGGCCCAGTCGGATCAGCCCGGCGGCGGCCAGCAGGATGGCGTCGGCCTCGCCGGCGGCGAGCTTGGCGATGCGGGTGTCCACATTGCCGCGTAGCATTTGTACGTTCAGGTCCGGGCGTCGGTGCAGCGCCTGCGCCTGACGGCGCAGGGAGGCGGTGCCGAGCACGGCGCCGCGGGCCAGGTCCTCCAGGCGCGCGGCGCGGGGCGACAGGAAGGCGTCGCGGGGATCCTCGCGCTCGGGGATGGCGGCGATGCACAGTCCCGGAGGCGACAGCACCGGCATGTCCTTCAGGGAGTGGATGGCGCAGTCGATGCGGCCGTCCAGCAGAGCCTCCTCGATCTCCTTGGTGAACATGCCCTTGCCGCCGATTTCCAGCAGCCGGCGGTCCTGCACCCGGTCGCCAGTGGTGGTGATGATCACCAGGGGCGCGACCCGCTCGGCGTCGGCGGGGTCGGCGCCCAGGGCCGCGGCGATACGGCGCTGCATCTGGCCGGCCTGGGCGCGGGACAGCTTGGAGCCGCGGGCGCCGATCCGGACGGGCGGTTGCGTGGGCACGACGGTCGGTCTACCTCGAAGGTCAGGAGCCCGCCTGCTACAGGAGCGGGCCGCCCCCGGCAACCGGAGCCCGTCCTGACCGCGCAAACCGTCCTCGGCCTGGAGACCAGCTGCGACGAAACCGCCGCGGCGGTGGTGCGCCTGGACTCCGACGGGCGAGTGACGGTGATGAGCTCCATCGTCGCCAGCCAGATCGCCCAGCACGCTCCCTATGGCGGGGTGGTGCCGGAGATCGCCGCCCGGGCCCACGTCGAGGTGATTGACGCCATCGCCGCCGAGGCCATGCGCGCGGCCGGTGTCGGCTATGGCGACCTGACCGGGGTGGCGGCCACGGCCGGACCCGGCCTGGTGGGCGGGGTGATGGTGGGCTTAAGTTTCGGCAAGGCGGTGGCCCTGGCGCGGGGCCTGCCGCTGGCGGCGGTCAACCACCTGGAGGGCCATGCCCTGTCCGCCCGGCTGGCGGCGGACCTGCCCTATCCGTTCCTGTTGCTGCTGGTGTCCGGCGGCCATTGCCAACTGCTGGCGGTGGAGGGGGTGGGCGCCTACCGACGGCTGGGCACGACCATCGACGACGCCGCCGGCGAGGCCTTCGACAAGATCGCCAAGGCCCTGGGACTGGGCTATCCCGGCGGTCCGGCCCTGGAACGTCTGGCCGAGGGCGGCGACGCGGACCGCTATGATCTGCCCAGGGCGCTGCTGGGGCGGGCGGGGTGCGATTTCTCGTTCTCCGGCCTGAAGACCGCCGCCGCGCGGCTGGCCGAGGGTGTACGGACCGACAGCGACCGCCGCGACCTGGCCTGCGCCGTGCAGGCGGCCATCGCCCGCCAGCTGGCCGAGCGCACCGACCGGGCCATGGCCCTCTACGCCCGCCAGCAGGAGGGCCGGAACCTTCGCTTCGTGGTGGCCGGCGGGGTGGCGGCGAACCGGACGGTGCGGGCCAGGCTGGAGGCCGCCGCCGCGGCGCGCGGCTACAGCTTCACCGCCCCGCCGCTGGCCTACTGCACCGACAACGCCGCCATGATCGCCCTGGCCGGCGCCGAGCGGCTGGCGGCGGGCCTTACCGATCCGCTGGACGCCGTGGCGCGGCCGCGCTGGCCGCTGGACGCCGCCGCCGCGGCGGCCAACCCCAGCCATGTGGCCGGCCGCAAGGGAGCCAAGTCATGAAGCACGCGGGGGTGATCGGCGGCGGGGCCTGGGGCACGGCGCTCGCCCTGGTCTGTGTCCGGGCGGGGCTCGACACCACCCTGTGGGCGCGGGAGCCGGAGGTGGTGGCGGCGATCAACCGGGACCTCGAGAACCCAACCTTTCTGCCCGGGGTGAAGCTGGAGCCCGGCGTTGTCGCCACCGCCGACCTGGCCGACCTGGCCGCCTGCGACCTGATCCTCAATGTCTCCCCGGCCCAGCATGTGCGCGCCAGCCTGGCCGCCTTCGCGCCCCATGCGCGGGCGGGGGTGCCGATGCTGCTCTGCGCCAAGGGGGTGGAGCAGGGGACGCTGAAGCTGATGACCGAGGTGCTGGCCGAGGTGCTGCCCGGCGCGGCCCCGGCGGTGCTGTCCGGGCCGAGTTTCGCCGGCGAAGTGGCCCGCGGCCTGCCCACGGCGGTGACGCTGGCCTGTCCCGACGCCGGCCTGGGCCAGGCCCTGGCCCGGGCTATCGCCAGTCCGGCCTTCCGGCCCTATGTGGCGTCCGACATGATCGGTGCCGAGGCCGGCGGGGCGGCGAAGAACGTGCTGGCCATCGCGTGCGGCATCGTCGAGGGGCGCGGCCTGGGGCGCAGCGCCCATGCGGCGGTGATCACCCGCGGGTTCGCCGAGCTGACCCGGCTGGCCGTGGCCCTGGGCGGCCAGGCGGAGACGGTGGCCGGGCTGTGCGGCCTGGGCGACCTTGTGCTGACCTGTTCCAGCCCGCAGTCGCGCAACATGAGCGTCGGCCTGGCCCTGGGCCGCGGCGAGACCCTTGCGCAGGCCCTGGCCGGCAAGCTGACCGTGGCGGAGGGGGTAAGCTCCGCGCCGGCGGTTCGCGCCCTGACCGACCGGCTAGGGGTCGAGGCGCCCATCTGCGCGGCGATCGCCGCGATCCTGGCCGGTGAGGCGGACGTCGACAGCGCCATTGAGGCCCTGCTATCGCGCCCGCTGCGCGCCGAACGCTAAAGGATTTTCCATGCCGACCTTCGCCCTCAGCTGCATCGACAAGCCCAAGTCCCTCGACCTGCGGATGGCCACCCGGCCGGCGCACCTGGCCTATATCAGCGGCCTTGGCGCCGCGGTGAAGGTGGCGGGGCCCTATCTGGACGACGCCGGCGACCTGTGCGGGTCGCTGATCCTGGTGGAGGCGGCAGACCTGGCGGCGGTCCAGGCGCTGAGCGCCGCCGACCCCTACGTCAAGGCCGGCCTGTTCGAGCGGGTGGAGATCCGCCCGTTCCGCATGCTGGTGGTCAACACCTGAAGGCCGATCCCCGAAATCCGGCCCGGCCAGGTGCTGGCCAGCGTCTGTGCGCCCTGGCCGACATCGCCGATCCCGGCGCCAAGGGCTTCCGATTCCGTGCGGGCGAGGCCCTGTTCGCCGGCTTCGTGGTGCGCCGGGGCGAGGCAGTCTGGGGCTATGTGGATTCCTGCCCGCATGCCGGCTGGCCGCTTTCCATGATCGACGACCGCTATCTGGTTCGCGCCGGCGACAGGATTCTCTGCGCCGGGCATGGGGCGCTGTTTCGGCCCGAGGACGGGGTCTGCACCTCCGGGCCCTGCGCTGGCGAGCGCCTCGCGGCCTGGCCGGTGGTGGTTGCGGCGGGCGCGGTGACGACGGCGTGAGCCCGCGCCCCACCAAATCCGGCTGGCGCCGAACCCTTCGCGGCTCTAATTGGTATCTCTGATGCTTGGGGACCGAGCAATCGGAGTCTCTGTCGCGTGCTGGCACGTTTTCATCGACGGCTGAAGGCCGACGCCGCGATCCATCTGGCGGGCGTCGAGCTGTGCGTCGTCGTCGCCATGACCGCCGGGCTTTCGTTCGCCGCGGCCCCGCCGTCGCCCACCGCCCGGCTGGCGAAAGTCATGGATGGCGAGGTCTCCGACGCGGCCTTCGCCCGGCTCACCGGCGCCATGGATATGGCGATGCTGTCGCTGGCGTCGCGCCATCTGCCCCGCGAGCGCCTGTTTCCGGCGGGAGCGCTGGACGCCGCGCCCGGCATGACCGACGCCAGCCTCGACCCGGCGGCCGAGACCGACGCCTCGGTGATCCGCCTGCAGGACCTGCCCCCGGACGCGGCGCGGATCTGGAACGCCAACGCGCCTGACTCGGCGACGCCAAACCCCGCCGCCCAGCCGTTCAGGCTGAACGCCGGCGGGGTGCTCGACGAGGCCCGCGCCGCCGACTGCCTGACCGCGGCGGTCTATTACGAGGCCGCGGTGGAGAGCCTGGATGGTCAGCGGGCCGTGGCCCAGGTGGTGCTGAACCGGGCGCGCCACCCGGCCTATCCCAAGACCGTCTGCGGGGTGGTGTTCCAGGGCTCGAACCGCAAGACCGGATGCCAGTTCTCGTTCACCTGCGACGGCTCGCTGGGCCGCACGCCGTCGTCGGGGGGCTGGTCGCGGGCGCGCCAGGTGGCGATCGCGGCGCTAAATGGCTACGTGATGAGAACCGTGGGCAACGCCACCCACTATCACGCCAACTATGTGGCCCCGTACTGGAGCCCGAGCTTGCTGAAGATCGGCGCCATCGGGGCGCACATCTTCTACCGCTGGACCGGCAGCCAGGGCCAACCCCCGGCGTTTAGCGGCCGCTATCCGGGCGGCGAGATGGACGGTCTGCGCATGGCCACCCTTGACGCCCTGGTGAAGGAGCCAGCGAGCTTCGACGCCGCCCCGGACGCCGTGGCGCCGTCGATCGATTCGGCGGCGATGGAGGTGGCGGCGACCGCGCCGCGGCGGGCAAGGGCCGCGGACCCGGGGAGCGCCATGCTGGACGACGCCGAGGTTCTCAGCCCCGCAGGCGCCCGGCCCGAGGCCGGCGAAATCGTCCAGGCCGAGGCGCTGGACTGGGCCGGCCGGCCCAAGCCCAAGGCCAGCCCGCGTGTGGCCATGCCAAGCCATGGGGCGTTTTAGGGCGCGGCTTCGACCGCGAAGGCCTTGACGTCCTCCAGCAGGGCCGAGGCGGCCAGCGCCACCAGTTCACCGCCCTTTTCCGGGGTCGCCTGGCCCGGATCGGAGCCCATGCGGCCATCGGCGTAGCGGGCGCGGAAGTCCAGGGCTTCACGGATCGGGCCGGTGGGGGCGACCTGGGGGGCATAGTTGGCGGCCTTGATATGGTCCGGGTAGGCCCATTGGGTGATGGCGATTTCCGAGGGCGTGGCGTGGCTGCCGTGGCCGGTGGGGAACTGGCGCTGGGCCAGCGGCATGACCCCCTTCAGGTCCCACCAGTTCTTCAGCCGGCAGGCGAAGCCCCGCGGCTGGCGCGCGAAGCTGGCGTCGGCGTAGAGTTCGGAGAAGGCGGCCTCGATGGTGGCCACGTTGCCGCCGTGACCGTTGAGGAAATACAGCTTGGTGAACCCATGCGCGGCCAGGCTGAGCGCCCAGTCGCCGATGGCGGCCATGAAGGTGGACGGCCGAAGCGCGATGGTGCCGGGAAACCCCAGGTGATGCTGGGCCATGCCGATGTTGAAAGTGGGCGCCACCAGGATGTCGCCGGTCTTCTGCGCCTGATGGGCGATGATCTCCGGGCACATCCAGTCGGTGCCCAACAGGCCGGTGGGGCCGTGCTGTTCGTTGGAGCCGATGGGGATCACCACTGCCGTGGAGCTCTCCAGGAAGCGCTCGATTTCTTGCCAGGTCGACATTTGAAGCAGCATTGGCGGGCCCCCCCTAGGGCGTGAGCGCTTGAGGCGGACGCCGGGTCACGCGTCCGGCCCCGGGCTGGCGGCGGCGATGTCCGGGGCGTGCAGGCCCACCAGCTTCCAGCTCCGTTCCTGGCGGACGAAGGTGAGCAGGCAGCGGGGGCTGTGGCGGGCCTGGAGGCAGGCGCGGCCCGGCCCCATCAGTTTCAGCCGCGCCCGGATCGCGCCCAGGTCGCCGGGCGCCGGCAGGCTCTCGGCTTCGGCCTGCATGCGCCGGAACGGCGCCGGCGACAACATCCGGTCGATGGCGACATCGCCCACCGAAGCGCCGAGCTGGTCGCGCAGGGCGCGCACGTCCGGCGCGGCCATCAGCTGGCCCTTCAGGTCGGCGCGGACGGCGGGACGGTCGATGTGGGCCTCGAAGGCCATCCGGTCCTCGCCCTGGGCGGCCTGGAGGAAGGCCGAGACATCGCGCACGGCGTCCCGCGGCGGCCCGCCGCAACCCGCGAGGCCGCTCGCCACCCCCACCGCCATCGCCATCGCCGTCCAGGTCCGCGAATCCATGATTCCTCGCCGTCCTCGCTCAGCGCTTCTAGGCTGATCCGCAGAGTATGTGAATCTGGGATGGTTGCGCCGGGGCGCCCTGGTCGCATACTGCCAGCGCAGGCACGATCAGGAGTGACAAGGTGAGCGACGGCGAGGTGTTTCCGGTACCGGCCGAGTGGGCCAGGCGCGCGCGGATGGACGCGGCCGGCTATGAAGCGGCCTGGCGCGAGGTGGAGTCCGATCCCGACAGCTACTGGCGCAAGGTCGCGGGCCGGCTGGACTGGATCAAGCCGTTCACCCAGGTGAAGGACGTCTCCTTCGCCCGCGAGGATTTCCACATCCGCTGGTTCGCCGACGGGGTGCTGAATGTCTCGGTCAACTGCATCGACCGGCATCTGCCGGAGCGGGCCGATCAGACCGCGATCATCTGGGAGAGCGACGAGCCGGAGGTCTACGACATCCTCACCTACGGCGAGCTGCACGCCGAGGTCTGCCGGATGGCCAATGTGCTGAAGGCCAAGGGGGTGGCCAAGGGCGACCGGGTGACCATCTACCTGCCGATGATCCCGGCGGCGGCGGTGGCCATGCTGGCCTGCGCGCGGATCGGGGCGGTGCATTCGGTGGTGTTCGGCGGCTTCTCCCCCGACAGCCTGTCCGGCCGCATCCTGGACTGCGATTCCCGGATCGTCATCACCGCCGACGAGGGCCTGCGCGGCGGCAAGGTGGTGCCGCTGAAGCGCAATGTCGATGCGGCCCTGGCCGATTGCCCAGGCGTCACCGAGGTGATCGTGGTCCGCCGCACCGGCGCCGACGTGCCGATGACCCCGGGCCGCGACGCCTACTGGGGCGAGCTGAAGAAGACCGTGTCGGACCAGTGCGATCCCGAGCCGATGAACGCCGAAGACCCGCTGTTCATCCTCTACACCTCCGGCTCCACCGGAAAGCCCAAGGGGGTGCTGCACACCACCGGCGGCTATCTGACCTGGGCCGCCCACACCCATGAGCTGGTGTTCGACTATCGGCCGGGCGAGGTGTTCTGGTGCACCGCCGACGTGGGCTGGGTGACCGGCCACTCCTATGTGGTCTATGGCCCGCTGGCCAACGCCGCCACCACCCTGATCTTCGAAGGCACGCCCAACTACCCCACCGACTCGCGGCTTTGGCAGGTGGTGGACAAGCACAAGGTGGAGATCTTCTACACCGCCCCCACGGCGCTCCGGGCGCTGATGCGCGAGGGCGACGGGCCGGTGCAGGCGGCGTCGCGCAAGTCGCTGCGCCTGTTGGGCACGGTGGGCGAACCGATCAATCCGGAGGCCTGGCGCTGGTACCACCGGGTGGTGGGCGAGGGCCGCTGCCCCATCGTCGACACCTATTGGCAGACCGAGACCGGCGCCTGCCTGGCCTCGCCCCTGCCGGGAGCGACGGACATGAAGCCGGGGTCCTGCGCCAAGCCGCTGCCGGGGGTGAAGTTCGAACTGGTGGACGCCGAGGGCAAGACCCTGGAGGGCGCGGTGAGCGGCAATCTCTGCCTGACCGATTCCTGGCCCGGCCAGATGCGCACGGTCTATGGCGACCATGAGCGGTTCATCACCACCTATTTCACCACCTATCCCGGCAAATACTTCACCGGCGACGGCTGCCGCCGCGACGCCGACGGCTACTACTGGATCACCGGGCGGGTGGACGACGTGATCAATGTCTCCGGCCACCGGCTGGGCACCGCCGAGATCGAGAGCGCCCTGGTGGGCAATGACAATGTCGCCGAGGCCGCGGTGGTGGGCTATCCCCACGATATCAAGGGCCAGGGCATCTACTGCTTCGTGACCCTGAAGGCCGGGGTGGCGGAGACCGACATCCTGATGGCCGACCTCAAGGGCACGGTGCGGCGGGAAATCGGCCCCTTCGCGGCGCCCGATGTGGTGCAGTTCGCGCCGGGCCTGCCCAAGACCCGCTCCGGCAAGATCATGCGCCGCATCCTGCGCAAGATCGCCGAGAACGACCTCTCCAACCTGGGCGACACCTCGACGCTCGCCGATCCGGGGGTGGTGGACGACCTGGTGAGGAGTCGCGAGGCGGCCACCTGAACGCCGAGCTGCCCGCGGCCCTGACGGTCGCCATCGCGCGGTCGCTGGAGGGGACAGCGCGGCGGGGGCTGGCTGAGCGGGCCGCGGCGATCTCCCAGACCTATCGGGCCGGCGGGGCGTCAGCCTCGGTGGTCGCCGATGGGCAAGACGCCCTGGCCTACGCCCTGGCGCGCATGCCCGCCACCTATGCGGCCTGCGCGGCGGCCTTCGCCGAGGCCGCCCGCCGCGCGCCGGGGTTTGCACCCAGGCGATTGACCGACGCGGGCGCCGGGCCGGGCTCGGCCAGCTGGGCGGCCGTGGAGACCTGGCCCGGGCTGGCGCAGGTGATCCAGGCCGATGGCAGCGCGCCGTTCCTGGACCTGGCCCGGCGGTTGGCGGCGGAAGGACCGGCGGCGCTGCGGGGGGCACAGGCGCGGCTGGGCGACATTCGCGCCGACGTCGAACTGCCTGCCGCCGACCTGGTCACCGCCAGCTAT
>CAXNKO010000001.1:0-22889 GCA_964202685.1 Caulobacterales bacterium | reverse complement strand
GCCGCCGCGCCCGCGCTCTGGCGCCGCCGGATCGAGATCAGGCCCGGGCATTCTTCGAGGCCAACTTCCAGCCGGTGGACCTGCCGGAGGCCGGAACCCTGACCGCCTATTTCGCCCCGGAGTACGAGGCCCGTCCGACCCCCTCCGGTCCATTCCTGGCCCCGCTGCGGGGCAGGCCGACGCGCCCGGAACCCTATCCGGCCCGCGCCGCCATCGAGGCCTGGCCGGCGGCCGGGGCGCTGGCCTGGATGAAGCCGGAAGAGCTCTACATGCTGCAGGTCCAGGGTTCCGGCGTGCTGGCGTTTCCGGACGGCCGGCGGCTGAAGGCTGGCGTCGCGGCCACCAACGGCCAGCCGTACCTGGCCATTGGCAATCCCATGCGCGAGGCCGGGCTGCTGGAACCGGGCGACAGCTCCGCCGATGCCATCCGCGCCTGGCTCGCCGCCCACCGGGGACCGGAGGCCGACGCGGTCATGCGGCTCAACCCGCGCTATGTGTTCTTCACCCTGGCGCCCGACGACGGCGCGGCGCCCAAGGGGTCGGCGGGGGTGCCGCTGCCGGCCGGCCGGGCCATGGCTGTGGACCGCAGCCGCCACGCCATGGGCGACCTTTTCTGGATCGACGCGGATGCGCCGCTGCTGACGGGCGCGCGCCCCAGCTACCGGCGGCTGGCAGTGGCCCTCGACACCGGCGGGGCGATCAAGGGCCTGGTGCGCGCCGACCTCTATCTGGGCCAGGGCGACGCGGCCGGCGTCGAGGCCGGACGGGTGCGTCATCAGCTGCGGATGTTCCGGCTCGCGCCCAATCCCGCCGGAACCGGCCCGTGAAACGGCCGCTGCGGCCGGAAGAGCTGCGGCTGTGGTCGGTGGTGGCCGCGACGGTGCATCCTCTGGCGGGCCGCGCCCGACCCGCGCTCCCGGAGGCGCAGTCACAGACGACCCTGCAGGCGATCCCGCCACGCGCGCCCATTCCGGCGACGGCGCCGATCCGCAGGGCTGCGGGCGCGCTCCAGGGCCCCGAGACCATCGAACCCCGCCGCCGCCAGCGGCTGGCGCGGGAGCGCGACGACCTCGGCCCGCGGCTCGACCTTCACGGCCTCGACCAGGACCGCGCCCGCGCAGCGCTGGAGGCCTTCCTGAACCGCGCCTGGGGGGACGGCTATCGCGCTGTGCTGATCATCACCGGCAAGGGGGTGCAGGGCGACGGGGTGCTGAAACGCCGGGTTCCCGACTGGCTGGGGGCGGCGCACCTGGCCCCCATCGTCGCCGGCGTCTCCGAGGCCCATCGCCGCCACGGGGGCGAGGGCGCGCTCTATGTGGCGCTGAAACGCCGGCCGCGCGGCGGGTAGGGGAACTCAGCCGCGGTCGGCCTTTTCGTCGAGGCCCGAGCGGCCCTCCCGCGCCTCAAGCTTCGCCGCCACCGCGTCCAGGGACACGCCGGCGGCGGCCAGCACCACCAGCCAGTGGTAGATCAGATCGGCGCTCTCGGCGGCCAGGGCATCAGGGTCGGCGCCCACGGCGGCGATCACCGTTTCCACCGCCTCCTCGCCTAGCTTCTTGGCGGCGCGGGCGGGATCGGCCAGCAGCTGGGCGGTGTAGGAGCTGGCGGGGTCGCCGCCCTTGCGGGCGGCGATGGTGGCGGCCAGCCGCTGGATCACGGCGTCGAAGCGGCTCATGGGACAGCCTCCGTCAGGCGGACAGGCAGCTGGGCGGCGGCCATGGCGCGCTTGACCTCGCCGATGCTGACCTCGCCGAAGTGGAAGATCGAGGCGGCCAGCACCGCGTCGGCATGGCCCAGCCGGGCGGCGTCGACCATGTGGGCGGCGTTTCCGGCCCCCCCCGAAGCGTTCACCGGCACGTGGACCGCACGGGTCACGGCCTGGAGCAGGTCGATGTCGTAGCCGGTCTTGGCCCCGTCGCGGTCCATGGAGGTGAGCAGGATCTCGCCCGCGCCCCGCTCCACCGCCTCCACGGCGTAGGCCACCACGTCGAGGCCGGTGTCGTTGCGGCCGCCATAGGTGAACACCCGCCAGCCATCATTGCGCTGGCCGCCCGACACGCTGGCGCCGTGCTTGGCGTCGATGGCCACCACCGTGGCCTGGGAGCCGAAGGCGTCGGCGCAGGCGGAAATCAGGTCGCGGT
This sequence comes from Caulobacterales bacterium, assembly GCA_964202685.1. GTDB lineage: Bacteria > Pseudomonadota > Alphaproteobacteria > Caulobacterales > Caulobacteraceae > Phenylobacterium. The sequence continues at coordinate 20,748 of CAXNKO010000001.1, read as the reverse complement.
TCTCCACCGCGGCGGTGTTGATGGAGATCTTGTCGGCGCCGGCCAGCAGCAGCCGCCGCGCGTCCTCCACCGTGCGGATGCCGCCGCCCACCGACAGGGGCATGAAACACACGTCCGCCGTGCGCGCCACCACGTCCAAAATCGTCCCGCGGCCCTCGTGGCTGGCGGTGATGTCCAGGAACATCAGCTCGTCCGCCCCGGCGGCGTCATAGATCCGCGCCTGCTCCACCGGATCGCCGGCGTCGCGCAGCGACAGGAACTGCACCCCCTTGACCACCCGGCCGTCCTTCACGTCGAGGCAGGGGATGACCCGGACGTTGAGCATCAGGCGGCCGCCTTCAGGGCCTCGGTGGCGGAGATCGCCCCGGTGTAGATCGCCCGGCCCAGCACGGCGCCGGCGATGGGCGCGCCGGGACGGGCGCGGATCCGGCGGATGTCCTCCACCGAGGCCAGGCCGCCGGCGGCGATCACCGGCACGGCCACGGCGTCGGCGATGGCGCCGAACGCCTCGACGTTGAAGCCCATCAGGGCGCCGTCCCGGTCGATGTCGGTGATGATCATGGCGCCCACCCCGGCGTCCTCGAACCGCTTGGCGACGGTGACCGCGTCCAGGTCGGAGTCCTCGGTCCAGCCCTGGACGGCGACCTTGCCCCTGCGCACATCGACGCTGACCGCCACCTGCTCGGGCCAGCGGCGGGCGGCGTCGCGGACAATCTGCGGTTCACGCACGGCGACGGTGCCCAGGATCACCCGGCTGACGCCAGCCTCGATCCAGCGTTCGATGTCGGCCAGGGAGCGGATGCCGCCGCCCAGCTGCACCGGAATCGACACCGCCGACAGGATCGCCTCGACGGCGTCGGCGTTGATCGCCTTGCCCTCCACCGCGCCGTTCAGGTCGATGACGTGGATCCAGTGGAACCCGTCGGCCACGAAACGGCGCGCCTGGTCGGCCGGGTCGGCGTTGAAGATCGTCGCAGTGGCCAGGTCGCCGTGCAGCACCCGCACGCACTGGCCGGCCTTGAGGTCGATGGCGGGATAGAGAATCACGGTCGCCACTCCAGAAAGCGGGCCAAAAGGGACAGCCCGGCGAGCTGGGACTTCTCCGGGTGGAACTGTACGCCGGCCATATTGCCCCGCGCCACCGCGGCGGGAAAGCGACCGCCGTGATCCACCCAGGCCATGTCATCTTCATCGCGTTCCGGGAAGAAGGCGAAGGAATGAGTGAAATAGACCGGCGTCGCCTCGGCCATGCCGGCGACGATCGGGTGGCCGCCCAGGCCTGCCAGGCCGTTCCAGCCCATGTGCGGCACCTTGCAGGCGGGGTCGCGGGGTTCGATGCGGCGGACCTCGCCGGCGATCCAGTCGAGGCCGGGGGTCGCGCCGAACTCCAGGCCGCGGCTGGCCATCAGCTGCATGCCCACGCAGATGCCGAGAAACGGCGCGCCGCGGACCCGCACCGCCTCGCCCATCGCGGCCACCAGCCCGTCGCGGGCCTGCAGGGCGTCGTGGCAGGCCGCGAAGGCGCCGACGCCGGGCAGCACCACCCGGTCGGCGCGCGCCACGGTGGCGGGATCGCCGGTGACGACGATCTGCGCGGCGACGCCATGGTCCTGGGCAGCCTTCACCAGCGCCTTTTCGGCCGAGCGAAGGTTGCCCGACCCGTAGTCGATCAGGGCGACGCTCTGCATGCGGATGATCCTACAGGCTGCCCTTGGTCGATGCGGCCTGGCCGTGGGTCTTGGGGTCGATCTCCACCGCTGCGCGCAGGGCGCGGGCCAGGGCCTTGAAGCCGCTCTCGGCGATATGGTGCGAGTTCTCGCCGTAGAGGGTCTCCAGGTGCACGCAGGCGCCCAGGTTCATGGCGAACGCCTGGTGGAACTCCTTGAACAGCTCGGTGTCCATCTCGCCGACCCTGGGGCGCGCGAAGGCCACCCGCCAGATCAGATAGGGGCGGTTGGAGAGGTCGAGCGCACAGCGGGTCAGGGTCTCGTCCATGGGGATGTAGGCGTGGCCGAAGCGGCGGATGCCCTTGAACCCGTCCAGGGCCTGGGCGACGGCCTGGCCGAGCACGATGCCGGTGTCCTCCACCGTGTGGTGCATGTCGATGTGCAGGTCGCCCTTGGTCTCGATCTCCACGTCGATGCCGCCGTGGCGGGCGAAGCTGTCCAGCATGTGGTCGAAGAAGCCGATGCCGGTGGCGATCTTCGCCACGCCGGAGCCGTCCAGGTCCACGTGGACCCGGATCTGGGTTTCCTTGGTGTTGCGAACCACTTCCGCCTGGCGGGTCATCGTACTGGTCCTAAAGTCCGTTCTGTGCGGCCAGGGCCTTCAGCGACACCTGCGGCCGCGGGCCGTAGTGGGAGATCGCTTCCGCCGCCGCCATGGACCCCAGCCGACCGCAGACGTCCAGGGGTTTGTCCTGGGCGAGGCCGTGGAGGAAGCCGGCCGCGTACTGATCGCCGGCCCCGGTGGTGTCGAGGACCTTCCCCACCGGGAAGGCGTCGATGAAGTGGATTTCGCCGTCGGCCACCACCACCGAGCCCTTTTCCGAGCGGGTCACGGCGCCGATCAGCGGCAGATCGCGCACCGCCGCCAGGGCGACTTCAAAGTCGTCGGTCTGGAACAGCGATGTCACCTCGGAGTGGTTGGCGAACAGTATGTCCACCTGGGTTTCGATGAAATCCAGCAGGGCGGCGCGGTGGCGGTCCACCACGAAGGGGTCGGACAGGGTGAAGGCCAGCAGCCGATCGTTGGCGCGGGCCAGCCCGGCGGCCTTGGCGAAGGCGCGGCGGGCTTCGTCCGGGTCGAACAGGTAGCCCTCCAGATAGATGATCTTGGAGGCCTCGATCAGCTTGATGTCCACGTCATCGGCGGTGAGGGCGTTGGAGGCGCCCAGGAAGGTGGCCATGGTCCGCTGGCCTTCGGGGGTGACATTGATCAGCGAACGCGCCGTGGCCGGGCCGCCCTTCAACGGCGGGGTGTCGAAGCTGGCGCCGATGGCGCGCATGTCGTGGGCGAACACCTTGCCCAGCGGGTCGTCGGCCACCTTGCCGATGAACGCCGCCCGCCCCCCCAGGCTGGCGATGCCGGCGATGGTGTTGGCCGCCGAACCTCCCGAGGCCTCCACGCCGCTGGCCATCTTGCCGTAGAGGCGCTCGGCGCGGGCTTCGTCGATCAGGGTCATGGCGCCCTTGGCCAGGTTTTCCTCGGCGAGAAAGGCGTCCGTCGCCGGCGCGATCACGTCGACGATGGCGTTGCCGATCGCTGTAACGTCGTAAAGGTCCGGCATGGCTGGGGATTCCGTGTCTGGAGATGCCGGACCTACAGGCAAAGCGGGGGAGGGGCAATGCGGGCGGCGGGGGTCAGTCCCGGAACAGCGGCCGCGAAGGGCACAGATCGGCAATGGCGCAGTCGGCGCACTTCGGCCGCCGGGCCACGCAGGTGTAGCGGCCGTGCAGGATCAGCCAGTGGTGGGCGCGGGTGAGCAGCGGCGTTGGCGTCACCGCCATCAGCTCGGCCTCCACCAGGTCCGGGGTCTTGCCGTGGGCCAGGCCCAGGCGGTGGGCGACCCGGAACACGTGGGTATCGACCGCGATGGCGGGCTCGATCCCCAGCTCGTTCAGCACCACGCTGGCGGTCTTACGGCCCACGCCGGGCAGGGCCATCAGCGCGGCGCGGTTCAGGGGAACCTCGCCGCCATGCTCCTCGATGAGGATGCGCGACAGGGCGATGACGTTCCGGGCCTTGGTGCGGAAGAGGCCGATGGAGGCGATGAAGGCGGTGAGGCCCGCCTCGCCCAGGGCCAGCATGGCGGCCGGATTGTCGGCCACGGCGAACAGCTTCTCCGTGGCCTTGTTCACCGATTTGTCGGTGGCCTGGGCCGACAGCGCCACCGCCACCACCAGGGTATAGGGGCTGTCGTAGCTAAGCTCGGTGCGCGGATCGTCGTCGATTTCCTTCAAGCGCACGAAGATGGTCTCGATGCGGGCGCGTTCGGCGGGACTGACCCGGTTGCGGGGCGGGGATTTCGGCTTGGCCATGAAATCGACCATGGCCCGGCGCGGCATGCTTCGCCAAGCCCGCCGGATCGGCTATGCTGCCGCACATGAGTTCGTCGCTCTACATGGACGCGGTGATCACCCCCAACCGTTCGCTGTCCGAGCGCGGCGGCATCATTCTGATCGGGGTGGTGACGGCTTTGAACTGCGCCTCGGCGGCGGTGTTCCTCTCGATGGGCGCGGCCCTGGTGCCGGTGTTCCTGGCCCTGGACGTGGTGGCCGTGGCGGCGGCCTTCGCGGTGAGCTTCCGGGCCGCCAGACAGGTGGAGCGGGTGCAGGTCTCGGCCCGCGACGTGCGGGTGACCTATGAGACCCCGCGCTGGTCGCGGGTGGTGTGGGAATCCCCCACCGCCTTCACCCGGGTGGCCCTGGAGATGGAGGACGAAACCGTGGTCGGGCTGCAGCTGGCGCTCTCCGGCAAGGCGGTGCCGGTGGCTGCCGCCCTCAGCCCGCCGGAGCGGGGCGAATTCGCCCGCGCCCTGCAACGCGCCATCGCCGAAGCCCGCCGCGAGCGGGGGTGACCGGCCGCTGCGGGCGTTGCCCTTGGCGATGGTCTGGCCCATTGAGACCTGGTCGGCGATGACGGCCTTGCCCACGGCGGGGCCAGCAAACAAGGTCAGGGCGGATGGGGTTTTCCGAGGCTGAGGTCGAACGCTACGCCCGCCATCTGGTGCTGCGCGAGATCGGCGGGCCGGGTCAGCAGGCGCTGAAGGCCTCCAGCGTGCTGGTGGTGGGGGCGGGGGGCCTGGGGGCGCCGGCGGCGCTCTATCTGGCCGCGGCCGGGGTGGGCCGCATCGTGCTGGCCGATCCCGACGTGGTCGACCTCTCCAACCTGCAGCGCCAGGTGATCTATGCCGAGGCCGACATCGGCGCCCCCAAGGCGGCGGCGGCGGCGCGGCGGCTGCTGGCGCTCAACCCCCACATCGTCGTCGAGCCGATGCAGGTCCGCCTCGACGAGGCCAATGCGCGGGACCTGGTCCGCGGCGTCGATCTGGTGCTCGACGGAACCGATGATTTCGCCACCCGCTTCTGCGTCAACGCCGCCTCACTGGCCGAGGGCAAGACCCTGGTTTCCGGCGCCATCGGCCGCTGGACCGGCCAGGTGGCGGTGTTCGCGGGCCGGCCCTGCTACTGCTGCCTGGTGCCGGAGATCCCCCCCGAGGCGGAGACCTGTTCGGCCGTGGGGGTGGTGGGGGCGCTGGCCGGGGTGATCGGCTCGATGATGGCCCTGGAGGCGGTGAAGCTGATCACCGGCGCCGGCGAGGCGCTCACCGGCCGGCTGCTGCTCTATGACGCCCTGGCCGCCGAGACCCGCACCGTGCGCATCGGCGCCGATCCCGGGTGCGAGGCGTGCGGGGGAGGGGCGTAGGCCGCCTACAGCATCGCCGGGATCACCCGGTCGGGGGGGCGGTGGCCGTCCATCCAGGAGCGGATGTTGACGATCACCTTCTCGCCCATCTCGATGCGGCCCTCCAGGGTGGCCGAGCTCATGTGCGGCAGCAGCACCACATTGGCCATGGCCAGCAGGCGCGGATTGACCGCCGGCTCGAACTCGAACACGTCCAGGCCCGCGCCGGCCAGGGTTCCGGCCGCCAGCATCGCCGCCAGGGCCGCCTCGTCGATGATCTCGCCGCGGGCGGTGTTGACGACGATGGCGTGGGGCTGCAGCAGCTTCAGCCGCCGGGCCGACAGCAGATGATAGGTGGCCGGCGTGTGCGGGCAGTTCACCGAGACGATGTCCACCCGGGCCAGCATCTGGTCGAGGCTCTGCCAATAGGTGGCCTCCAGCGCCTCGGCGATGCGCGGGCTGACTGGCTTGCGGTTGTGGTAGTGGACCGTGAGGCCAAAGGCGCGGGCCCGGCGCGCCACCGCCTGGCCGATGCGGCCCATGCCGATGATTCCCAGCTGCTTGCCGTGGATGCGCCGGCCCAGCATCCAGGTGGGCGACCAGCCCTTGAACTGGCCCGCCTGCAGCACGCCGGCCCCCTCTACGACGCGGCGCGCCACCGCCATGATCAGCGACAGGGTCAGGTCGGCGGTGTCCTCGGTGAGCACGCCAGGCGTGTTGGTGACGGTGATGCCGTGGGCATTGGCCGCCGCCACGTCGATGTGATCGACGCCGGCGCCGAAATTGGCGATCAGCTTCAGGCGGGTTCCGGCCTGGGCGAGGACCTCCGCGTCGAGGCGGTCGGTGATGGTGGGGGCGATCACATCGGCCCGTTGCAGGGCCGCGATCAGCCCGTCGCGGCTCAGCGGCCGGTCGGTGGGGTTGAGTTCGGCGTCGAACAGTTCGGTCATCCGGGCCTCCACCGGGTCCGGAAGTTTTCGCGTGACGATGACTTTCGGCTTGCGGGCGGGCATGGGCGATCTGAAAAGGGGCGCGCGGCCCGATCCTGGGCGTGGCGTCGAACAACTCCTAGCAAAGGGCCCATGGCCGGCCAAGGCACGCGAATGCAGGCGGCGGCGCGGATCGCCCTGGGGCTGGCGGCGATCGCCGCCGGCCTGGCGGCGGCCGGCGCGTGGGCGGCGGAGGACCGGCCGACGCCCTCGGGCCTGCCGGTGCCGCGCTATGTTTCGCTAAAATTCAGCGAGGTGAACGCCCGCGCCGGCCCCGGCGACGATCATCGGCTGCTGTGGATCTACAAGACCCGCGGCCTGCCGGTGCAGGTGGTGGCCGAGACCGCCGAGTGGCGCCGGGTTTGCGACCCGTCCGGCGGCGTCGCCTGGGTGCATCGGCGCACCACCGATGGGCGGCGCATGGTGATGAACCGCGCCGCCGCGCCCCTGGCCCTGCATCGGTCGGCCAAGGCCAAGGCGTCGGTGAAGGCGGTGTTGGGTCCGCGTTCGCTGGCGGCGCTGGACCGCTGCGCCAAGGGCTGGTGCAACGTCCGCGCGGGCGGCGTGTCCGGCTGGGCGCCGGCGGCGTCGGTGTGGGGAACCGCGGAAGCCGCCCAATGCCGTTGAGCGCGGCGTGCGCCTCTGCTACGGCCTGGGCCGCGTTCGGCGCGCGAGGTTAGGCAAGGACCACAGATGACGAACGCCAAGGCCAAGAGCAGCTACCACCTGGAGGATCTCCTGGCTTGCGCCCGCGGCGACATGTTCGGGCCCGGCAACGCCCAGCTGCCGGCGCCGCCGATGCTGTTGTTCGACCGAATCACCCAGATCACCGATGTGGGCGGGGCCGCCGGCAAGGGCTATATCGAGGCCGAGTTCGATATCGATCCCAAGCTGTGGTTCTTCGACTGCCACTTCCTCGGCGACCCGGTGATGCCCGGCAGCCTGGGCCTCGACGCCATGTGGCAGCTGGTGGGTTTCTTCCTCGGCTGGATCGGCGGCGCGGGCCGTGGTCGCGCGCTGGGCTGCGGCGCGGTGAAATTCGGCGGCCAGGTGACCCAGGATGTCAAAAAGGTCGTCTACAAGATCGAAATGAAGCGGGTGATCAACCGCTCGCTGGTGATGGGTGTCGGCGACGGGGTGCTGGAGGCGGACGGCAAGCCTATCTACTGGGCCGAGGACCTCCGCGTCGGCCTGATGAAACCCGAAAACCTCGCCTGACCCCCGGGGCGAAGAAGGAGACCGAATATGCGCCGCGTCGTTGTCACCGGAATCGGGATCGTTTCCTCGATCGGAAACAACGCCCTTGAGGTGCTGACCTCCCTGCGCGAGGCGCGCTCGGGGATCACCGCCGCGCCGCGCTATGCCGAACTGGGCTTCCGGTCCCAGGTGCACGCCGATCCGGGGCTGGACTGGGAAGCCATGGTCGACCGCCGCGCCGCCCGGTTCCTGGCCCCGGGCACGGCCTATGGCCATGTCGCCATGGAGCAGGCGATCGCCGACTGCGGCCTCGAATCCGGCGACATCTCCAACGACATGACCGGCCTGATCGTCGGCTCCGGCGGCCCCTCCACCCGCGCGATCATCGAATCGGCCGAGACCGCCCAGACCCGCGGCCCCAAGCGGGTGGGCCCCTTCGCGGTGCCCAAGGCGATGAGCTCCGGCGCCTCGGCGACTCTGGCCACCTGGTTCAAGATCCGCGGCCTCAACTTCTCCATCGCCTCGGCCTGCGCCACCTCCACCCACTGCATCGGCGTGGGCTACGAGCAGATCGCGATGGGCAAGCAGGACGTGGTGTTCGCCGGCGGGGTCGAGGAGCTGGACTGGACGCTCAGCGTGCTGTTCGACGCCATGGGGGCGATGAGTTCCAACTTCAACGACCGGCCCGCCGTGGCCAGCCGCGCCTATGACCGCGACCGCGACGGTTTCGTCATCGCCGGCGGCGGCGCCATCCTGGTGCTGGAGGACTATGAGCGGGCCAAGGCCCGGGGGGCGAAAATCTACGGCGAGATCGTCGGCTACGCCGCCAACTCCGACGGCTTCGACATGGTGGCGCCCTCGGGCGAAGGGGCCCAGCGCTGCATGCGGCTGGCGCTGAAGGGGGTGAAGGCGCCCATCGACTATCTGAACCCCCACGGCACCTCGACCCCCATCGGCGACCTCAAGGAGATGGAGGCGGTTCGCGCGGTGTTCGGCGACAAGCCGCCGCTGATTTCCTCCACCAAGTCGCTCACCGGCCACAGCCTGGGCGCCGCCGGGGCCCAGGAGGCGATCTATTCGCTGCTGATGCTCACCAACGGCTTCGCCTGCGAAAGCGCCAATATCGAAAACCTCGACCCGGCGTTCGCGGATCTGCCCATCGTGAGGAAACGCATCGACCGGCCGCTAGAGACGGTGATGTCCAACTCCTTCGGCTTCGGCGGCACCAACGGCTGCCTGGTGATGGCGCGGGTCTGACCCCCTCCCACCTTGCCTTGGGCCTCGCGCGCGGCCACAACGCCTGCAGCACATCGCCTGAGGAACCACCCATGGCCGACGACTACGACCTGCCCAAGGGCGCGCTGATGGCGGGCAAGCGCGGCGTGGTGACCGGGGTCGCCAACCACCAATCCATCGCCTGGGGCATCGCCTCGCAGCTGGCCGCCCAGGGCGCCGAGCTGGCCTTCCTGCACCTGCCGGGGATGGAGCGGCGGGTGGAGCCCCTGGCCCAGAGCCTGGGGGTGAAATGCATCGCCCCGGCCGACGTCACCGACGACGCCTCCATGGATGCGGCCTTCGCCGCCGTGGCCAAGACCTTCGGCGGCATCGACTTCTTCGTCCACGCCATCGCCTTCGCCAACCGCGACGAGCTGAAGGGCTCCTTCGTGGAGAACACCACCCGCGAGGGCTTTCTGCGCGCCCTGGATATCTCCGCCTTCAGCTTCGTCGATTGCGCCCGCCGCGCCGCCGAGTTGATGCCCGACGGCGGCTCCATCGCCACGCTGACCTATCTGGGCTCGGAGCGGGCGATCCCCAACTACAACACCATGGGGGTGGCCAAGGCCGCCCTGGAGGCCTGCGTCCGCTACGCCGCCCGCGACCTGGGGCCGCGCAACATCCGCGTCAACGCCATCTCGGCGGGGGCCATGCGCACCCTGTCCCTGGCCGGCATCTCCGGCGGCCGCGGCATGCTGGCCCAGGGCCGCAGCATGTCGGCGATGAAGGCCGACACCTCCATGGAAGGCGTGGCCGGCGCGGCGCTATGGCTGCTGTCCGACCTCGGCCGCTCCACCACCGGCGAGGTGGTGCATGTGGACGCCGGCTTCCACATCATGGGCCTGCCCGACGACATGGGCGCGGAGGGGTAGGGCTCAGCCCTAAACCGCATAGGCGCGCACGAACCGCTTCGCGGCCTCGGCGGCCACGGCGTCCACATCGGCCTTGGCCAGGTCGGGGGTCAGGCCCAGGATCACCGCCAGCTGGCTGGAACTCACCACCATGCCGATGAAGAACTCGGCCGCCAGGGCCGGGTCGGGAACGTTCAGGCGCCCGGCCCGGGTCTCCAGATCCAGGAACTGGGCCAGCCGCGCCCGGTTCGAGCGCGGTCCGGCGCTGTAGAAGGTCCGGGCCAGGTCCGGCGCCTCGCCGGCGCCCAGCGCGATCACCCGCATCAGCGCCGGCGCATTGGGGTCGAGCAGGCCGGCCAGCATGGTGCGGGCGAACCCGGCCAGGGCCGCCTCGGGATGTTCCTCGGCCCCGGGCATGTCCAGGGCCGCGGTGATGGCGTCCACCCGGCGCTCCATCAGCGCCCGCAACAGCTCGGCCTTGGAGCCATAGTGATTGTAGATGGTCTGTTTGGAGACCCCGGCGCGGCGGGCGATCTCCTCCAGGGGCGCGGCCAGGCCCCGCTCGGCCATGGCGGCGGCGGCGGCGTCGAGGATGGCCTCGGTCTTGGCGACATCGATCTGACCGGCGAGGCGGGGCATCAGTGGGCGGCCTCGAAAACGGTGGGCGGCGGGGCCGCGGCGGGCTTGGCGAACAACACCGCCACCGCCGCCACGACACATCCGGCGGCCAGGAACACGAAGCCGTCGCCGAACGCCTGCATGGCCGCCTGGCGGTGCAGCATGCCGGCGAAGGCCTTGCGGCCGGCGCCGCCGGGATCGATGGACTCCGACTGCTCCATGATGGTTCCCATGGCGGCCATGAAGTCGACGCTGACCGGATTGCTGGCTCCCATGCGGGCGGTCAGATCGGCGTAGTGGACCGCCGTCTGATGGCTGATGATGGTCGAGAGAATGGCCAGGCCGAATGCGCCGCCGATGTTGCGGATCAGGGTCAGCAGCCCCGAGGCGTCCTTCATCAGCGCCACCGGCAGGGTGGCGATGGCGACCTGCTGGGACGCGGTCATGGCGATCATGGTGCCGGCCGAGCGGATCACCTGCATGACCGCGAACTCCCAGAAACCCCAGTCCTGGTTGACCCGCGCGCCCATGTAGAGCCCGTAGGCGGTGATGCTGTAGCCCACCACCATGGCCACGCGTGGGTCGGCCAGACGGGCCAGGCGGCCGGCGATGGGGGCGGAGAGCATCATGGTCAGGCCGCCCACCAGCATGGTGGTTCCCACCTGGGCCGGGGAGTAGTGGAGGATCTGGGCCAGATAGAGCGGCAGGATGAACACCGCGCCGTACAGACTCATCCCGGAAACGGCCCCCATGATCATGCCGATGGTGAAATTCCGGTCCCGGAACGGCCGCAGGGACACGATCGGCTGCCAGTAGGTGAGCTGGCGCCAGATGAAGGCGACGCCGGTGATCGCCGAGGCGACGCTGAGCCACAGGATGGCGTCGTCCCGGAACCAGCCCTCCTTGGCGCCTTCCTCGAGCACATATTGCATGGTCAGCAGGCAGACGGTCATCAAGCCGACCCCCCACCAGTCGATGCCCCTGGCCAGGCGCGGGTCGCCGCGGTCGAAGCCGCCGTAGCGGCCGACCAGGAACAGCACCACGGCGCCGGCCGGCACATTGATGAAGAACAGCCACCGCCAGCCCAGGGCCTCGGTCATATGCCCGCCCAAGGTGGGTCCGATGGTGGGGGCCAGCGTGGTGATCAGGCTGGTGACCACATTGGCCGTCACCCGGTGTTCGACCGGAAAGATCGACATGGCGGTGGCGAACACCATAGGGATCATCGCCCCGGCCGCCAGGCCCTGCAGGGCGCGGGTGAAGATCATCATCTCGATGCTGGTGGAAAGCCCGGTGGCCACCGAGGTGATCATGAAGGCGACGCAGGCGCCGAGGAAGAACGGCCGGGTGCCCCACATCTTTGACAGATAGGCCGTCAGCGGAATGATCAGCACCTCGGCCAGCAGATAGATGGTCTGCACCCAGGCGATCTCGTCGGTGCTGGCCCCGACCCCGGCCTGGATCTGCGACAGGGAGCTGGCGACGATCTGCATGTCCAGGAAGGCCATGAACTGGCCGAACACCATGCCGCCGAACCCCAGAAACACCTTCACCCAGTCGGCGCGGGTGAGGGTTGGCGAGGTGGGGTCGAAGTCCATCCCGCGGGCGTCGATGGCGGTCATGACGCCGCGTTCAGCGCGGCTCGCCGCGGCGGGCGTAGTGCGCCTGGGGCGCCACCGCCTCGGCGAAGCTCGGGCCGGTGTTCTCGCGCACATCGACCTTCACCTGCACCGACAGCCCCGGCCGCAGCGCCGCGCCCAGCCTCGAGCCCGGCTCGACCTTGATCTTCACCGGCACCCGCTGGGCGATCTTGGTGAAGTTACCGACGGCGTTCTCCACCGGAATCAGCGCGAACTCCGAGCCGGTGGCCGGCGCGAAGCTGTCGATCCGGCCCTGGATCGCGTCGCCGCCGAAGGCGTCGGCGTGGATCCGCACCGGCTGGCCGATGCGCAGGCGCGCCACCTGGGTCTCCTTGAAATTGGCCACCACATAGGCTTCGCCCAGCGGCACGATGCTCATCAGGGCCCCGCCGGGCCGCACATATTGTCCCGGCCGCACGGCGCGGGCGCCCACCACGCCGCTCATCGGCGCACGGATCTCGGTGCGGGCCAGGGCCAGCCGGGCCTGGTCCACCGCCGCCCGCGCGGCCTCGGCCTCGGCCAGCACCTGGTCGCGGGCCGAGCCCAGGGACTGCGTGCTGCGCCGTTCGGCCTCCAGGGACGCCCGGGCCTGGGTGACCGCCGCGTCGGCCTGGGTGGCCGCCGCGCTGGCTGTCTGCACGCGCTGGGAGGAAACCCAACCCTTGTCGGCCAGCGACCCGTAGCGCCGTATCTCCGCCCCGGCGAGCTTGGCCTGGGCGTCGGCGCTGTCGACGCCGGCCGCCTTCTGGGCGATCATCGCCTGCCCCAGGGCGGCCTTGTCGTCCACCCCGCGCACGGCGGCGTCGAGGGCCTGGGCGTTGGCCTCGGCCTGGGCCAGCCGGGTCCTCAGGTCCGCCGCGTCCAGGCGCACCAGCACCTCGCCGGCCTTGACCGCCTGGTTGTCGGCCACCAGCACCTGGGCCACGAAGCCGTCGATCTGCGGGGTGACCGACGCCTTGTCGGCGGCCACGAAGGCGTTGTCGGTGCTCTCATAGGCCTGTTTGTGGTTCCACCAGACCACGCCGCCCACCACCACGCCGATGGCGGTGAGCAGCCCCACGGACACCGGGACGATACGGCCTCTCAGGGATCCCAGGGACAATTCCACGACCTCGGACGGTGAAACGCGACAAAACTGGACTCTGAAGTCCACCAAAGCCAGCTAATCCCCTCACGGCCCCAGCGCAAGTTGAAAGTTGGACCTGAGCGTCCAGAAAACCCCGGAGGGCGAGACGCGGGGTGGACGAAGCCCCGGGATCGTCGGCATATCGGCCCATGAGCGCACCCCAGGACGCCGACGTGATCATCGCGGGGGCCGGCATGGCCGGGGCGACCCTGGCGCTGGCCCTGCATCAGGCCGGCCTGAAGCCGCTGCTGGTGGATCCGGCCCCCTTCGACGCCCAGCTGGCGGCCAGTTTCGATGGCCGCGCCTCGGCCATCGCCTATGCCGCCTTCCGCCAGTGGCGGGCGCTCGGCCTCGGCGCGGCGCTGGAGCCCCACGCCCAGCGCATCGAGCAGATCCTGGTCACCGACGCCAGCGCGCCCGGCGCGTCGTCGGCCGGAGCCTCGCCGGTATATCTGCGCTTCGACGCCGCCGAGATCGCCGACCGGACCGAGGGCGAGCCGCTGGGCTACCTGCTGGAGAACCGCCACATCCGCGCGGCCCTGGGCGCGGCGGTGACCGCGGCGGGGATCGAGGTGCTGGCTCCGGCCCGGGTGGCGCGGGCGACCTTCGGCCCCCAGGTCGCCGAGGTGACCCTGACCGACGGCCGCGGGCTCACCGCGCCCCTGGCGGTGGGGGCGGAGGGGCGCGGCTCTGTGCTGCGCCGCGAGGCGGGGATCGGCGTCATCGGCTGGGACTACAAGCAGGCCGGCGTCGTCGCCACCGTGCGGCTGCAGCAGGACCACCAGGGCGTGGCGCACGAATATTGCCTGCCGTCGGGGCCCTGCGCCATCCTGCCGCTGACCGGTCAGCGGGCCAGCCTGGTGTGGACGGAATCCGTCGATCGCGCCGCGGCGCTGAAGTCCGCCCGCCCGGAGGTGTTCCACGCCCACCTGCGCCGCCGCTTCGGCGACTTCCTCGGCGATGTGCGCCTGGACGGCGAGGTGTTCACCTATCCGCTCAGCCTGCAGCTGGCCGAACGGCTGACCGCGCCGCGGCTGGCCCTGCTGGGCGACGCGGCCCATGCGGTGCATCCGATCGCCGGCCAGGGGCTCAATCTCGGCCTGAAGGGCGCCGCCGCCCTGGCCGAGACCATCGTCGAGGCCGCCCGCCTGGGCGAGGACTTCGGGTCCGAGGCGGTGCTGGAGCGCTACGCCCGCTGGCGGCGGTTCGACACCGTGGCGCTGACCCTGGGCATGGACGCTTTCGTGCGGCTGTTCTCCAACGACAACCCGCTGCTGCGCCTGGCCAGGGGCGCCGGCATGGCCGCGGTCAATCGCATCGGCCCGGCCCGGCGGTTCTTCATGCAGCAGGCCGGCGGCGCGGTGGGCGACCTGCCGCGGCTGCTCAAGGGCGAGGCCCTCTAACCTTCCGTGAGGTCCCGGGCCTCTTCCGGCAGCATGATCGGCACGCCGTCGCGGATCGGGTAGGCGAGCTTGGCCTTGCGGCTGATCAGTTCGCCGCGGTCGCGGTCATACTCCAGCGGCCCGTGGGTCACCGGGCAGACCAGGATCTCCAGCAGGCGCGGATCGACGTGGGGGTCGGGCAGGCTCATGGGCTCTGCTCTACTGCACCGAGCGCGGTTCGTCATCGTCGTCGTCGGCCGCGTCGATTTCCAGCAGCGCCGACAGCACCTCGAACCGGCGGCGGAAATCGGCGGCCTCCAGCAGCGCCTGCTTCTCCGGCGGGCCGAAGGGCAGGCCCATGGCCAGGCTGTTCACCAGCGCCTCCAGCGGCGCGCTGTTGGCGGCTTCCCAATCGATGTCGAACTGCCGGTGGTTCAGGTAGCGCCTCAGCGCCCCGGCGAAGCGGCCACGGTCAAACCCGGCCGCCTCGGCCAGCTCCGCCAGGTCGGTCTCGTAGGGGCCGAACAGGGCCCGCACCTGCCGGTAGGGAGTGAGCGCCGACAGCTCCTCGCCGATCTCGAAGCGGCAGACGCCGGTCAGCGTGATCCGGTAGCGCCCGTCCGGGGTCTCGGCGTAGCTGGTGATCCTGCCCGCGCAGCCCACCCGCGCCAGCACCGGCCGGGCCCGCTCGCCGCCGGGCCGGGTCTGCACCATGCCGATGATCCGGTCGCCGGCCATCACGTCATCGACCATGTTCAGGTAGCGCGGCTCGAAAATCTGCAGCGGCAGCGGGCTGCGCGGCAGCACCAGCGCCCCATCCAGCGGGAAGACCGGGATCACCTGCGGCAGGTCTGACGCGCGCCGGTAGCCGGCCATGGCCTCACCTCATGCGAACAGGATGGTGGACAGCCGCTTGCGGCCCTGCTTGGCCACCTCGCTCATCTGCCCGGCCGCCTCGAACACGGTGAGCAGCTGCTTGCGGGCCCCGTCGTCGTTCCAGGTCCGGTCGCGGGCGACGATGTGCAGCAGATGGTCGGCCGCGCCGGCGAAATCGCCGCGGGCGGCCAGGGCCCCGGCCAGGTCGAAGCGGGCCTGATGATCGTCGGCATCGGCCGCCAGCTTCGCCTCCAGGCCGCCGGTCTCCGCATCCCCCTCGGCCGCCAGCGCCAGGGCCGCGCGCACGGAATCCAGTTCGGCGCTCTTGGCGTCGGGCGCGGCCAGGGCCAGGAACTCCGTCGCCCGCTCCGGGTCGCCGTTGGTCAGATAGATCCGCGCCATCCCGGCGATGGCGTCGGGGTGCTGCGGATCGTCACGCAGCAGCTGCGCATAGGCCTGGGCCGCGCCGGCCAGGTCGCCGAGCGCCAGCGACTCCTTGGCCATGGCCAGCAGCTCGGCGGCCTGATCGCCGCCGGGCGGGCCGGCCAGCCGGGCGATGAACGCCTTGATCTCGCTTTCCGGCACCGCGCCCATGAAGCCGTCCACCGGCTTGCCGTCCTTGAAGGCGAACACCGCCGGGATCGACTGCACCCTGAGCTGGCCGGCGAAGGCCGGGTTCTTGTCGATGTCGATCTTCACCAGCTTCACCGCCCCCTTGGCGGCGGTCACCGCCCGCTCCAGGGCCGGACCCAGCTGCTTGCACGGCCCGCACCAGGGGGCCCAGAAATCGACGATCACCGGCTGCTGGCGCGAGGCCTCGATGACGTCCTTGGCGAAGGTGGCGTCGGCGCCGTCCTTGATCAGGTCGGCGATGGCGGGGGTTTCCCCGATCAGACTCATGGGCCTTCCTCGTATGGTGCGCGGTTAGGCGGTTAGATGGTCGCCCTGCCGCCCCGGGTCAACGCGGCTTGGACGATTGGATAACCTGCATCGCCTGGAAGTCCACCACCAGTGGCGTCACCCCCAACGCCGCCAGGAAGGCCGCGAAGCCGGCGCGGTCAAGCGCGGTGGTGGCGGTGTTGGTCAGCGGGTGGAAATTGACCAATTCCGCCTCGGCCAGCACCCGGTCGAGCACGAAGCGCACCTGCCGCCGCGGATCGTTGATTAGCGCCAGGGCGGTCACCGACCCCGGCGTCACCCCCAGCGCCGCCGCCAGCCGCTCGGCGCTGCCGAACGAAAGCCTGGCCGAACCGATCACCGGCGGCAGCGCTTTTAAGTCGATCACGGTCAGGTCCGCCGCCGAGATCAGCCACAGCTGGCCCTTGGCGTCCTTGAGGAACAGGTTCTTTGAGTGCGCCCCCGGCAGGCCGGCCTTGATCTCCGCGCCCTCGCCCACCCGGAACACCGCCGGATGCTCCAGGGTCGAGTGCGCGATCCCCAGCTGGTCGAGAAAGGCGATCAGGTCGGCGCGGGATTTCATCGCCTTCCTCCATAGCGGAACTGGACGGGATGGCGACTGGCTGGCTACAGGATGTGACGCCCCCGCGCCGGAGCCCGCCATGATCCTAGAGTGCTACCCCACCGCCGAGCGGCCCGCCGAGATGGTCCCCGGACGCCCCCAGCGGGCCTGGATGGACCACTTCTCCGCCCGCCACCCCTACCGCTGCCTGCCGCTGGCCATGGCCAACACCACCGGCTGGGAGCTGCTCTGCCCCATGGCCATGACCCTGGAGTGGAACGGCGGCAATCGCCAGGAGGACATCACGCTGCGGCCCGACTTCCCCAACCCCGACTTCCACCGCCTGGTGCAGTCGCACTTCAGCCACGGGGTGGTGACCTTCTCGCCGGGCTATCTGTTCCGCACCCCGCCCGGCTGGTCCATGTGGGTGATGGGCCCCCCCAACCATATCAAGGACGGCATCCAGCCCTTGTCCGGCCTGGTGGAGACCGACTGGCTGCCGTTTCCCTTCACCATGAACTGGCTGTTCACCCGGCCCTGCAAGGTGCGGTTCGAGAAGAACGAACCCTTCTGTTTCATCACGCTGGCCCAGGACAAGCCCCTGGAACAGGTGCAGCCGGTGATCCGCAGCATGGATTCCAACCCGGATATCCGCCACCAGTACGACACCTGGGAAAAGCACCGCAGCGCGTTTAACGAACGCATCTTCCGCCAGGAGCCCGAGGCCGTGCGCGAGGCCTGGCAACGCTACTACTTCAAGGGCGAATTCCCCGAGGAGGTGGCCCCGGCCAAGCAAGGCCACGTCAACAAGCGCCGCCTGAAAGCCCCCAAGTTCGGCGCCTGAGCCCCGCGTCAGCCGCCTTGCCAACCCTGGGCCCGTCTGCCATAAGCCGCCTTCCGAAAATTCGGGGCGCGGGCGCTAGCCCCAGGCCTCGAGGAGCGCGGGCGTAGCTCAGTGGTAGAGCACAACCTTGCCAAGGTTGGGGTCGAGAGTTCGAATCTCTTCGCCCGCTCCAGATTTTCGGGAATTCCCAAGAGGGTTGAGTTCGGGCGTGTACGTGCATGGGGCGGGATATCCTGTTGCCTGAATCCTCGCGAACGGGAGGGGACATTGCTCCTTCCCCCCTGATCCGCCGCCTGCACATATGTGCTCATTGCGCCACCTTCCGCCGAACGCTGTTCACGCGGCGCCATTGCTTGGCCATTGGCCTTGACGCGTTCGCTAATCTCAGGGCTTAGCTGTCGCATGCGCAGGCGAAAGTTGACGCTACGTCACGTCAGGCGTTGACCATCTGGACCGCATCCGGTGATGCGGTCCGCCAACGGCTGCGTCGCCAATTCGAGCGCGCGGCGCCCTATCCGCGGAGAAAATGCAGTGAAGACGTTCTTATGCGCCACCTCGGCGATCGGCGCCTTGTTCGCCCTTTCCATGCCGGCGTTCGCGCAAACCGCGCTCCAGCCCGCTGACACGGACTCCACCATCGAGGAAGTCGTCGTCACCGCCCGGAAGAAGGAGGAATCGCTCCAGGACGTTCCGGTCGCGGTCTCGGCCTTCTCGGAGAAGCAACTCGAGCAGGCGGGGGTCAAGTCACCGGCCGACCTGCAGAAGATGTCGCCGAGCGTGCAGATCGTGCAGGCGCAGCGTTCGTCGGACAACGTGATATTCAACATTCGCGGTCAGGTCGCCGGCGACCTTTCGCTCACCACCGAGCAGGCGGTGTCGACCTATTTCGACGGTTTCAACGCCCCCCACCCCTATGGCACCGCCCTGGGCCTGTTCGACCTGGAGCGCGTCGAAGTGCTGAAAGGGCCGCAAGGCACGCTTTATGGCCGCAACACCACCGGCGGCGCGGTAAATATCATCTCCAAGGGCGCCGATCATAATGGCCTGCACGGCTTCGCGTTCGCCGAAGCGGGCAATTACAAGAATGTGCGCGTCAACGGCGCGGTGAACATCCCGATTGTGCAGGACAAGCTCGCCCTGCGCCTGGCGGGTCAGTACTGGAACCGAAACGGTTACGGGAAATCGGCCGTGACCGGCCAGGATCTCGGCGACGACAAGAACCAGGTGTTCGTCCGCGGCACCCTGCTCGCCAACCCCTCCGAGAGGTTGCAGATCGAAGTCAAGGGCGAGTGGGCCAGGGCGCGGGAGAACGGCTACCTCGGCACGCCGGTTTCCTATGCCGGAACCCAGCCCAATTTCAGTCTGTTGCCGGCGGGCCAGCAAGGCACGATCTTCGCGGCGAACCAAACGGTTGCGATCGAACTGGGGCTCAATCCGGCGCTCGCCGCGGATCGGACCACCGCCGCGAACGCGATCGCCGCCTATGCCGCGCTAGGGCTCGCCAATCCGTTCGTGACCTACCAGGGCCTGCTCAGCCACAACAACGTCGACCGGAAAAAGATATCGGCCACCATCGACCTTGATGTGACCGACACGATCCAGATCAAGAATATCATCGGCTACAGCAGCGTGCATTCGGACCCGATCGGCGACTATGACGGCGTGCCGTTCCGAATGCTCCAAGTCGGCGTGCGGCCGAACGGAACCACGGACGGCCCCTTCACACTCCCCAATTTCGATTTGAACCAGGACAATTTCTTCTCGGAGGAGTTTAACCTGAGCGGTCAGGCGTTTAACGAGCGCTTGAACTGGGCGATTGGCGCGTTCTACGGCAAGGAAACCGGGAAGGACACCACCACCAACGACGCCCTTTACGCCCGCGGCCGGACCCTCGGAAATCCCTTTACGTTCAATATCAACGAGATCGACGACGTGCTGAACTCCAGCTGGTCGGTCTTCACTCAGAACGACGTCAAGGTTTCCGAAACTGTGTCGGCGACCCTGGGTTGGCGCTATACGGAAGAGACCCACGGCCTGACCTGGCTGAATCGGCGCTTCAACCCGCAAACCAACCTCTATCAGTGCACGTTCCTCAATACCGCCGGCGTGCTCGGCCCCACGACCCCGGCGACGCAAACCACGCCGGGCACGGGAAGGATCACCGCCACGCCCTCCGACTGCGCCGCCTCCAGGAAGAGGACCTTCGTCGGCAATTCCTGGCTGGCCAGTTTGAACTGGAAGGTCGCGCCGCAGACCTTGGTCTATTTGAAAACCTCCCGGGGGTTCCGCGGCGGCGGCTTCAACAACCGGCTGGCCTTTGCGCCGTCCTATGAGCCGGAGTATGCGCGGGACGTGGAACTCGGCCTCAAGAGCGACTTCCTGGATGGCAGGCTGCGCACCAATTTCGCGCTGTATCGGACCGCCTACTCCAACAAGCAGGAAACGATCATTGTCACCATCCCCGGCATCACGACGCCGACGACGCTGACGCAGAACGCCGGCTCCGCCACCATCAAGGGGGTGGAAGGCGAAATCACCGCCAAGCCGTTCCAGGGCTTCACCCTGCGCGGCAGCTTCAGCTACCTCGATGGCGTCTATAAATCCTTCGTGGGCGCCATCGATCTCTATGGTCGGCCGGTTAACGCCTCGGGCGAGAAGTTCGCCAATCCGCCCTGGCAATACAACATCTCCGGCCGCTACGAGCACGAGCTTGGGGCCGGCAAGCTCGGGGCCCAGGCCGATTGGTCCTGGCAGGCGGGCGCGCGTCCCTCCGCGCGCGTCTCCGATATTTCGATCCCGACGTCGGTTTCGTCCAGGCTCGTTTCCGGACAGGCGGGCTTCAATGTCGGCACCGCCTCGCTTGGCTTGCTCAATCTGCGGCTCGACTACGATCTGCCGGAGCAGGGCTTGAATTTCGCGGCCTTCATGACCAACGCGCTGGATAAGACCGTGCTGTATTACGGGTTGAACGGCCTCTCGGTCGCCGGCCCGCAGAATGCGATCGTCGGCGCGCCTCGGATGTTCGGCTTCCAGGTCAAGAAGCGGTTCGGCGACGAATAGCGGTATCCGGGGAACGGGCGCGGCG